>NZ_JAIUKC010000051.1:0-308 GCF_020177435.1 Saccharopolyspora sp. 7B
ACCCCGCACGACCCCCGAACGCCCCATCTTCGATCTTCAGCAGGACCAGAGCCGCAGCCCACCCGGCGGAACGGCCGAGCAGGCCGCGCACCCGGCCGCCGACTGCCCGTCCCTGAGCCCGCCCGGCGGGCCGGTTTCCTGTCAGCGGCGAAGCCGCTGAGCAGCGACCACCCGAGCACCCGGCACCGCCGCGGGTTCTCAGCGGCTTCCTCGCGAGGACAGCGTTTTCGCATGTGGCGGAGCCACCTGCGAAAAACAAAACCCAGCGAGGAATCCGCAGTGGTTCCCCCCCCCGCCCACAACACACC
>NZ_JAIUKC010000052.1:0-5535 GCF_020177435.1 Saccharopolyspora sp. 7B
GTGGGGCCGCCGCCCCGCCCCCTGGCCCCGGGGGCGCTGCCCCCCCCCCCCCCCCCCCAAACCCCCCCCCCCCCCCCCCCCCCCCCCCCCCCCGCTGAGGTTCCGCCACCCGACCACTACACAACCGAGGGGACGAGCAGTCAGGCGAACAGCGCCGAGATCGGATCCGCGGCGAAGTAGAGGACGAACGCGGCCGACACCACCCACATCAGCGGGTGCACCTGCCGGACCCGGCCGGTGGCGGCGTGCAGCAGCACGTAGCAGATGAACCCGACCCCGATGCCGTTCGCGATCGAGTAGGTGAACGGCATGACGACGATGGTGAGGAACGCGGGCAGCGCCTTGGCGAAGTCGGACAGGTCCACGTCGCGGATCTGCCCGAGCATCATCGCGCCCACCACGACCAGCGCCGGAGCCGCCGCCTCCACCGGGATGACGCTGTAGAGCGGGGTGAAGAACATGGCCGCGAGGAACAGCAGCCCGGTGACCACGTTCGCCAGCCCGGTGCGCGCACCCTCGGCGATACCGGACGCGGATTCCACGAACACCGTGTTGGAGCTGGCCGACCCGACCCCGCCCGCGACGGCACCGACGCCTTCCACCGCCAGCGCCTTGCCGATGCCGGGCAGGTTGCCCTTGCGGTCGGCGAGCCCGGCCTCCTTGCCGAGGCCGGTCATGGTGCCCATCGCGTCGAAGAAGTTCGCCAGCACCAGGGTGAACACCAGCATCGCCGCGGCCAGCGCGGGCAGCCGCGTCCACGCACCGAACGAGATGTCCCCGACCAGCGACAGGTCCGGCAGCCCGAAGATCTCCGCGGGCGGCGCCGGGTAGCCGAGGTTCCAGCCGTGCGGATCGGTGCCCTCGGACGGGCCCGCGTGCACCAGCGCCTCGACGACGATCGCCACCACCGTGTTGATCACGATGGCGATCAGGATGCCGCCGCGCACCTTGCGCGCCACCAGGATCCCGGTGAGCACCAGCCCGAACGCGAACACCGCCGTCGGCCACGACGCGATCGAGCCGTCGATGCCCAGCCCCACCGGCACCGTCGTGTTCGCCGCGTCCGGCAGCCTGCGCACGAACCCGGCGTCGACGAGGCCGACGAAGCTGATGAACAGGCCGATGCCGACGGCGATCGCCGCCTTCAGCTCGGGCGGCACCGCGTTGAACACGGCGGTGCGGAACCCGGTGGCGACCAGGACCAGGATCACCAGCCCGTCCACCACCACCAGGCCCATCGCCTCCGGCCAGCTGACCTGCTGGGCGATGGTGACGGCGAGCAGCGTGTTGATGCCCAGGCCCGCCGCGATCGCGAACGGGTAGTTCGCCACCAGGCCGAACAGCAGCGTCATCACCCCGGCGACCAGCGCGGTGCTCGCGGCGACCTGCGGCACCGTCAGCACGTGGCCGAGCACGTCCCGCTTCGCCGTCGGCGAGTCCGCGGAGTAGCTGCCGAGGATCAGCGGGTTCAGCACGATGATGTAGGCGACGGTGACGAAGGTGACCAGCCCGCCCCGCAGCTCCCGGCTCAGCGAGGAACCGCGCTCGCTGATCTTGAAGAATCGGTCCAGCGCGCCGGTGGCCCGTCCCGCGCCACCACTGCCCGCCGACCCCGCCGCGTTCGAACCCGTTCCCGCAGAACTCACGCGACGATCCTCGACATCATGTTCCGCGCCCGCAACGGGCTCCGAACCGGGTTCACCAGAACTTTTCAACGGCTCTTCCGCAGCACCGTGCGAATCGTCCGGTTCTCTGTCCGCCATCACTACCTCACCCCGCTCACGACTACCGGGGTAGCCTGCCCGACGTGGCCGAAGACAGCGCACGCACCCCCTCCTCACCAGCGACGACACCCCCCGAACCGGCGCACACCGTGCCCGCGCTGCCGCGCAGGCTGGCCCAGCCGACCCCGGTGGTGCTGGCGGGGACGGCGCTGTGGCTCGTCGGCGTCGCGCTGTTCGCCGCGACCGCGCCCGGCGGCATCGAGTTCTGGACCTGCGTGGCCGGCTTCGCGCTCGGCCTCATCGGCTACGGGGTGTTCCGCTGGCAGCGCTCCGCGTCACGCCGCGGATCGCGCGGCGCGTGGAAGGGGTTGTCGGGGCTCGACGGCTAGCTCCGATAGCGGAAAGTCACCCTCCCCGACTCGGCCGTTCGCTAGTCTGCTGCTCGCGAAGTACCGACAACTGGGGAGTTGCGCGTGGCATCCAAGCTCGATGTCGATCGCCTGGAGTTGGGAGTGCTGACAGGCTGGGCAGGAGTCAAGCGGTTACCTCCGGTCCTCCGGTTCTCCCACTACGGCACACCACTTCAGAACATCAACGCTGAGATCGAGGCCGCGGACGCGCGGTGCAGGCAGCGCGGGCTGCTGGATCACGCGAACCGGGTGAGCGACGAGGTCTGGGACCTCGTCGCGGCGTACCAGCGCGCTGCCGTCGAGTACGACCTGCGCTTCTCCTCCCAGAAGGGCACCGAGCTCCGCGTCGCCGTGTCGCAGGTCGGCCAAGTGACGATCCGCAGCGTTCTCAACGGTGACCGCGTGATCATCGAGCGGGTCCGGCCCGAGAGCGCCATCCCCTCCTTGGTGTCGACTCTTCCCGATCACCCACCGGCCAAGTTCAAACCGGTGAACATCGACTTGGCCGCCTTGCGGGCGGTCATGGCGGAGGCAGCCAAGGCAAGCGACGCCGACTCCCGTGCGGTCGAGAAGGGCCTCCGCGCACGAGGCCTGGACGCCTCCGGCTTTCGTGCCGCTACCGAACTGCTCGACGGGCCCAAGCTCGGCGCGGGCCAGGTCGGCGTGACGGTGTGGAACTCGCAGCGCAAGGAGTTCCGCGGGAGCTCCACCATGCAGATCGTCGACCTCGAAGTCGGTCGCGTGTCGATCTACAACAGCGGGAGCCAACGCTTGATCGCCGGGGCCGACATGGGGACCTTCCGCCGGGTCCTGGGCGACCTCACCACTGGAGCTCAACGGCTGTCCACCTGGTAGGTCGGCTCCGGCGCTGGGCTGAAAGCGTGATCCCACCCGAGCAGCGGGAACGGGATTCGACATCGCGACGTCATATCGGTGCACCGCACGGACGTGATCTGGCAAGCTGAGCCCGATCACGGAGCACGTGACACTAGGGGGTTAGACCACATGGCCACGATCAACACCACGATCAACAACGGGGGTGTCTCTTCCGGAGCCTCGTTCTCCGTCGACACCGACGCGATCCCGGCCTTGATCGCGAAGTACGAGGACGCTCGCGACGAGCTGGATCGAATCCGCTTCAGCATGAACCGCCTGGAGAAGATCGAACCTTCGGGGCAGGACAGGATCAGCCGCGCTTCTGCGGACAGCATCAAGTCCATCGTCAGCGATCAACCGGGAGGCTTGGCCCACGTCCTCAGCGAAGCCAAAAACCACTTGGAAAATCAGATCGAACAACTCCGGGCCGCGGTGAACGACTACCGCGGTGCCGACGATGCCGCAACCCCGACGCAGTCGTAAGGAAATCAGGAAAATGCTTCGTCGCGCCAGCGTGACCGCCGCAGCCGCCCTTGCACTCGCAGCACTGACTTCGTGCTCGGTCGGTTCAGGGGGGACCGCGGAAACATCGTCCGATCCAGCACCGCAGCAGTCGGTCGACCCGGCTCTTCGGGTGACCGACCCCAGGGACCTCACCGGTGTTCAGGACGCCTGCACCTTGTTGAACCCTGAGCAGCGGACACGCTTGGGCGCAGGGGACGCGGAGTTCACCACGACGACGAACGAGTACGGCAACTCGACGTGCGAGATCTTCGGCGATGCCTTCAACGCGGCGGTCGACATCGACACCAACCACGGCGGGATCACCAACCTCAACAGCAAGAAGGACAACTTCGACAGCTTCACGCCGACTGAAGTCGCCGGTTATCCGGCCGCTGAGCTGAACGCAGAATCGACTGCCTGCAAGGTGAGCGTCGGGATCGCCGACGACCAATCGATCGAAGTCGACTTCTCCAAGAACTCCGGCGGATCGCCAGAGATGAACGATCCCTGCGGATACGCCAAGACGATCACCAACGAACTGCTCGTGAACATCCCCAAGTAATCGAAAACCCCAACACTCGAAAAACAGGGGAAAACAAATGGGACCATTCACTCCGATCGTGATCGCAGGAGTGGTTGCAGCACCTTCCGATTTCGGCAACGTCGACGAGATCATGGAGAAGGTGGGATTCAACCACCCGGTCACCTACAAGGAAATCCACGAAGGCGCTGGCTCTGAGCCGATGCACGAAGGTGCGCGCGCGTTCAAGGAAGACATCGCCACGAGGCTGCAGAACGCCACCCAGCTGCTGGACGATGCCAACCGCGAGGCCAACGTCGCGTGGGAAGGCAAGGCAGCCGAACAGCACGGCAACTCGCTCAAACCGATGACGAGCTTCCTGGCCACCACCCAGGTGACCTCGGTTGCCGCGGGTGACTCGGTCGAACGCCAGGTCAATGCCTTCACCACGGTCAGGGACGGCATGCCCGAGCCCAAGGAGGTCACGGCCACCGACAGCCTCTTGGAGAAGGGTGGCGCCTGGCTCGTCGGCTCCGAGACCGACCTCCAGCAGCAGGAACGAGAGGCCACCGAAGCCGCCGAAGCCGCGAAACAGACCTACGAGACCTACGGCGGGGCCGTCCAGGCCGAAGTCCAGAATCCCCCGCGGTTCGACCCGCCGCCGACGCAGAACGGCGACGGTGGGCAGGGTTCGTTCGACCGCAGCGGTGCGATCAACTCGCCGATGGGTGTCGGCGCCGGCGGTTCGCCGGGTGCGGGTGGCGGTACCGCGGGCATCAGCGGCGGTGGCGGTGCGGGCTTCGGGCCTGGTGGTTCAGGTCCGTCCGGTAGCGGTTCGTCGTGGTCGCCCGGTGGCGGCGGAGCCGGTGGTCCGCTGCCCGGCGGGATCGGTGTTCCCGGCGGTCCTGGCGCGGGTCCCGGCCCTGGTGCCGGTGGCGTCGGCGGGATCGGCGGCGGTTTCCTGCCGGGTGGCCCTAGCGGGGTCGGCGGCGCGGGTTCGGGTGGCCGGGGCGGCATCGGGTCCGGCGGTGCCGGTGGCCGCGCGGGTGCCGGTGGCGCAGGCGCGGGCGGTCGTGCGGGGGTCGGCTCGGGCGCGAACCAGCCCGGTGCCGGTGGCCGTGCGGGCATCGGCACTCCGGGCGCGGGTGGCGCGGCCGGTGGTGCGGGCACGGGCGCTGCCGGTGCGGGCGGCCGCGGTGGCGCGGGTGCGATGGGCGCCGGTGGTGCCGGGCGCGGTGCCAAGGGCGCCGGGGACGAGGACCAGGAACACGAGAGCTGGCTGGAGGAGCAGGACGACGTGTGGCTGAACGACATGCCGCGCACCGCTCCCCCGGTCTTCGGCGAGTGACGATCCCCGCCTGACCGAGAACTCGGGCCCCCCCCCCCCCCCCGGGGGGGGCCGGGGGGGGGGGGGCCCCCCGGGGGGGGCCGCCCGGGGGGGGGGGGGCCCCCCCCGGCCCCCGGGGGCGGGGGGGGGGGGGTGGGCGGGGCGGGGGGGGGG
>NZ_JAIUKC010000053.1:0-28171 GCF_020177435.1 Saccharopolyspora sp. 7B
CACCCCCCGGGGGGCACCCCCCGTTTGGGAGGCCGCGGGGGGCTACTATTATACTAGCCCCTATTATGCCCGCAAAAAAACCCCCCTGCCTTGCGGGGGGGGGGGGGCCCGGGCGGCCCCCCAACCGGGGGGGGGGGCCGTTCTCGTGCGGCACCGAAGTCGGCGAACCTCGGTGCCTTGCTGCCCACCAACTCGAACGCAAGGACGGCAGAGCAGTGCTTCGACGCGCGATTCTGGCTGCGACTTCCCTGGTCATCGCCGGAGGTATCTCGGCTTGCGGCCTCACCGGTAACGAACAGACCGCACCTGAGAGTGCACCCGAGCCCCAAGTCGGCGGCGATCCGGCACTCGCGGTCGATCAGCCGAAGACGGTCGCGGCGGTCACCGATGCGTGCCGGCTGCTCACTCCAGAACAGCTGAGCACGCTAGGCGCGGAGAAAAATGGCGAGCCCGGCACGACCACCTTCGGCGAGCCCAAGTGCGACTGGAGCACCGAGGCGTTCGCGTTCTCGGTCGGCCTCTACGTCAAAACCGGTGGCGATGCGGAACAGATCTACCGCAGCGCCGACAACCACGACAACTTCGCACCGACCCGCATCGGTGAGTACCCAGCGGCCCGGGTCAACGCCCAGTCGAGCACGTGCAGCGTCGAAGTGGGCATCTCCGACAGCGAATCGGTCACCATCGACTACACCAAGTACTCCGGCGGAACCCCGGAGGTGGCCGACCCCTGCGGCTACGCCGAGAAGATCGCAACGGAAGTGCTCAATGGCATCCCGTGAGCCGGGCCGGGGGTTCCGACCGCCCGTTCGATGAAAGACACACCCGTTCCGCAAACCAGGCATGAGGACCTTGTCGTGCTACGACGTACCACTGCGCTGACCGCATCATTTTTCGTGCTCACCACGATTTCCGCTTGTGCCGTGGGACAAGGCGGAGGCGGGAAGCAGCTCGAACCGTCAGGTTCCCAGGAGGCGGTCGATCCCGCGCTGAAGGTCGATTCCCCGAAGAACCTGAAGGGCATCACTGACGCCTGCCAACTGCTGACCCCAGAACAGCTGAACCAGCTCGGCGCCGACGAACCAGAGATCGAGCCTTCCACGAACCCGCAGTACCAAGAGCCCAGCTGCGACATCTCAAGCGACGCATTGAAGATCACGATCGACATCAACACCGAGCACGGTGGCATGACCGCTGCGAACTCTCGGGCGAGCAATTTCGAGAACTTCGAAGCCACCGAGGTGGACGGGTACCCCGCCGCGCAGGTCAACGCCGCCGGCAACCTGTGCACGATCCTCACCGGCGTCGCCGACGACCAGTCGATCGAGATCTACTACGCGAAGAACTCGGGCGGAACACCGGAAATGGAAGACCCCTGCGGCTACGCGAATAAGATCCCCGCTGAAGCCCTGAAGAACATTCCGCCCGCCTGATCAGCGCATCCAACGCCGTTCGTCTCGTCGCAAGCAGTGAACGAAGCCGAGAGGCATCTGCAAGGCCAGATCGATCAGCTCAATGCAACGTTGTAGGACTACCGGTCCGCGGACGAAGCAGCTACCCCGAATCAGGCGTAAGGAACCAACACCGTGCTACGACGCGCTCGCATGACCACCGTTTCACTACTCGCACTCACCACCCTCTCTGCTTGCGCCGTCGGAGGTAACCCTTCCGCGGAGAGCCAGAACGGGCCAGCCCCCCGCAACGGGGCAGATCCCGCCCTCGCGGTAGACAACCCGAAAAATCTGAAAGGCATCGCCGATGCCTGCCAACTCCTGACTCCCGATCAGCGCACGCAGCTGGGCGTGAGCGACGACAGAGATTTTGAATCGCTCACGAACGACATCTACCAAGAACCCAGCTGTGAAATCTTCAGCCACACTTACAACGCTATGATCGACATCAACACCAACAATGGCGGAATGGCGAAGTTGCACGCAGGAAAAGGCAAGTGGGACAACTTCACCCCGACAGAAGTCGCCGGATTTCCAGCCGTGCGACTGGACGCGCAGAGCATGCTCTGCCGCGTGCACGTCGGGATCGCGGATGATCAGACCCTCGAGATCTACTACTCCAAGAACGCCGGCGGCACTCCAGAAATGGACGATCCCTGCGGTTTTGCCGAGAAGATAGCAGTGGAAGCACTCAAGAACGTTCCTTGACCTGAGCTCCATGCAGGGAAGGAGAGTCCCGTGGTAGTTCCACCGGTAGTCGCCGGCGCGGCTGTGGTGAGGAGTGCTCTGGCCCTCCCCCTCCGACCGCGGAAGCTTGGACGAGATCACCTACGAGGCCAGTTTCGACCACTCCGAGACGTATGACGAGATTCACCGGGGCTGGCGCACGAGAACTGGCTGGAGGAGCAGGACGACGTGTGGCTGAACGACATGCCGCGCACCGCTCCGGTGCGCGGCATGTCGTTCAGCACCGACGTCGGCGGACAAGGAGCAGGAGACCTAGCACTGTTGAACAGCCCGAAATGAACGGAAAGCAACCTCGCTCAGCGGATGGCCGCCGTTCGGTGGGGAGATCGTCCGCTCCTTCTAATCAGATGTGAGGTTTTACTCGTGTTACGACGTTGTGGCCTGGTCGCAGCATCTTTCGTCGCGTTGACCGCGATCTCCTCGTGTGCGCTCGGCGAGGGTGGAGAACAGCCCTCGCAAGCAGCGCCGAGCACGGAGAACATCGACCCCGCTCTGGCGGTGCGGAACCCGAAGGACCTCAAAGGGGTCACGGATGCCTGCCAGCTGCTCACTGCCGAGCAACGAGCAGCCCTCCAGGCGGACGGACAGCCCGAGCCAGCGGACAGCGAATACCAGGAACCGTCGTGCGATATCAGCGGTGATGCCCTCGGCACATCGATCGCGATCAACACGAACCACGGTGGTATGACGGCCGCGCACGCCCGCAAGAGCAACTTCGACAACTTCGAACCCACCGAGGTCGCCGGATACCCGGCGGTTCTGGTCAACTTCTCGGACACGTTGTGCACGGTCGCGGTCGGTGTTTCCGACACCCAATCCGTCGACGTCTTCTACGCCAAGCACTCCGGCGGCACACCCGAGATGGACGACGCCTGCGGCTACGCAGAGAAGATCGCCGCAGAAGTCCTCGAAAACATCCCGCCTGCATGACGGGAACGGCGTGGACCGGGGGCGCACCGACTCCGGTGCGGGGCCGTTCTCGTGTTCAGGCCAGGTTTCGGATGATCTGCCGGGCGGCGGGTTCAAGGAGCCGGGCCGGGTCGCGCGGCGGTTCGTGGGTGGTGTGCAGGGTGACGGTGGTCTTCCCGGTGCGGAATTCCAGCTGCGAGTCCCCGTTGAGGTCGGTGAGGCAGGTGTCGCCGTCGTCGAAGGCGGCGGGCGTGCCGTAGTGCACGGCGGGGTTGCCGGGCGTCAGCTGGAGGAGCCGCTCGGATCCGTGTTCCGGCCGGTCCGCGTCCGCGCCGCCGTGCAGCGCGACCACGACGGCGGTGAACAACGCCAGCACGACGACGCCCGCGAGGATCGAGAGGACCACCGGCAGCACCCCGCCGCGACGGGGCGGTCGCTGCCGGCGCGGGGGCGGCGGGGACCAACCCGGCGGCGGCAGGTGCGCGGGCGGTGGGGGTGGCGGCGTCATGTCGAGTCCGAATCTCGCGAGTGGTGGTCCTTGATCAGCTCAGCACGAACCGGACCGCAGGCCGAGCGGAAATGCCGGAAACCGCAGGTGCGCGGCAGAAATCGCCATCTCGCTATTAACAGTCGATCGTTCCGGTGAACGGGACGATGCGGTGATCACCGGTGCGGGCGGCGGTGGCGCACACCGAGCAGGTCGGCCGCTCGTCGCACGGCACGACGTCGGCCGGGTCGGTGAGCACCCCGCAGCTCCCGGCGATCTCGCCGGCACCGGCGACCGGGACGAGGTGGTTCTGGTAGCCGAACGCCACCCAGCAGCGGGCGGGCACGTCGTGCGGGTCCATGCGGATCTCCTCGGGTGGAGGGTGACCGGGCGGGCGTCGGGGAGGTGTGGCCGCCGCCCGGCCACCCGTGCGGACCGGTGTGGGGTCGGGGGTCACCACGACCGGGCCGCGTTCGGGGGCGCGCTCAGCGCGCTCGGTCCGCCAGCTCGCGCCAGCAGTCCATGCAGGTCGGTTCGCGGATCCAGTCGATCTCGTCGGCGACCCGCTGCAACTCGTCGGTGCACACCACGACGCCGCACAGCGCGCGGGTCAGCCCACCCGGTTCGGAGCTGCGCGCGTCCAGGCCGAAGGCGTGCCGTCCACTGCTCACCGGCTGCCACCGCCCCACCTTCGCCCCATCGGCCAGCATGTTCGCTCCTCTCTAGCGTGTTTCCGGTTTAAGTATGTTGTTACCGGCTCCAACTTTGCTAGTCCCCCATCGTTGGATCATGCAGCCGACACGGATTGGCTAAGCTGTTTTCATGGCCGGTACCAGTGAACACACACCCAAGGCGCGCCTGCTCGGTGCCGAGCTTCGCGAGCTACGCAAGCAGGCGAACATCACGACCCGCGAGCTGGCACATCGGCTTGGTACCAGTCATGTCACCATCTCTCGCTACGAAACCGGCACCCGCACACCCCGACCGGAGGATGTTGCACGCATACTGGGAACACTAAGAGTTACCGGTACCAGATATGACGAGCTGATCGAGTTCGCTAGGAATGCCGGAGACAAGAACACGTTCGCTCGCAGCTCATCCGGTCCGCACAAGCATCTGGTCGAGCTAGCCGAGTTCGAACGCTCGGCCAGCTCGATCACCGATGTGGCGCCCACCGTGATCCCGGGCCTCCTCCAGACTGCCGACTACGCGCGCTCCATCATGCGCGGATTGCCCAACCCTGAAAGGGAAATCCGAGTCGGCCTACGGATGGCTCGGCGAGACGTACTAGCGGGAAGAGCAGCGAAACCGCTCACCGCGATCATCGCCGAGCACGCGCTGCGCCAGCCCCTCGGCGGTCGAGCGGTCATGGCAGAACAGCTCAGGTACATCTTGAGGATCAGCGAGCAGAGCAACATCACGGTTGCCGTCCTCCCCAACGGCTTGACTCACTGGACTCCCGCACACGAAGGCGCATTCGTCTTGTACGAGTTCGCGAAGGCGCCGCCGATCGTCCAGCTGGAGCACTACCGATCTCCAGCCTTCCTCTTCGAGGCAAAGGACGTCGCTGCCTACAAGCAAGCCGTAGTGGACATCCACACTTCGATCTTGTCTGTTGAGGCCTCAGCGGGTCTGATTGCAACGATAGCCACCGAGATGGAGGAAGCCTGATGCTGAGCGACGCGGCGAAATGGCGGAAATCCAGCCACAGCGGGCAATCCGGCAGTTGCGTGGAGGTCGGCCTCGCCTCGGATGCGGTCGGCGTCCGGGACACGAAGGACCGCGACGGCGGCACCTTGCTGTTCGACCGGCGCGCCTGGCGCAGCTTCCTCGACTCGCTGCGCCGCTGACCGAGACCTCAGCGCAGCAGGGTGACCGCTTCCGGGTCGGCGAGCAGCGCGGCCAGGGCGAAGCGGCTGTCCCAGGCACCGGCCGCCCAGGCGAGGGCGCGGGCCAGCCCGTCCGGTGTCCGCTCGGCGTGCACCGCACCGGTCGCGTCGACCCACCAGTGCACGCGCCGCTCCCCGTCGCGGGTGCTCACGCGCAGCCCGTCGTGCAGGTCGACCTCGCCGTTCGGCACCGCGATGCCGAGCAGTTCGCAGGAGCTCGGCACCCGGCCGACCTCGGCCCAGCGCTGCACGCGGCCGTCGGAGAGCACCCGCATGGTGCTCTCCTCGGAGGCCAGCGGGAGGTCCAGGAGTTCGGCGAGCGCTTCGGCGTCGAACTGGTCGGGGCCGCCGCCGGCGACGACGAGCGGGGCCTCCAGCACGCCGAGCATCCACGGCTCGTCCAGCACCACGGCCCGCTCCGCGCTGACCACGGCCCCGGACAGGGACCGCACCGATTCGGGCGGACCGGCGAAACCGGGGCTGACGACGCCGTCGACCACGGCGTCGGCGAGCACGCGGTGCGCCCGCAGCGCCGTGCCCGCGCGGATGCCGCGGTCCGGGTCGCCGAGCCGCGCCACCAGGTCGGCCGCGTCGTCCGGGTCGTCGACGCGCAGCTCGCCGCGCACCCCGGCCAGCCGCAGCCGCCGCGAGCTGAGGCCGAGGTCCGGCACCGGGTCGTAGATCCCCGCGATGTCCTCGGCCTCCGGCAACCGCCATGAACGGGGTTCGCGGCCGTCGAGGACGGCGAAGCGGGCCAGCCACCACGCGGGATGGCTGTGCGGGTCCCCGAGGACGTGCGCGATGTCCGGGGAGTCGGTGAGCAGCCGGATCGCCTGCGGCCACGCGTCGTCGGCGACCAGGTCCAGGTCGCGGACCGAGGTGAACCGCGCGGGCGGCCACGCCCCGCCCGCCAGGCGCTCCTGCTCGTGCCACCAGCGGACGCTGTCGGCGAACTGCTCGTCCGGGTCGATCGGGTCGTCCTCGACGTGCAGCGCGAACGAGTCCAGCACGCCCACGGACCGCAGCAGGTCCCGCGGCCAGCGCGCCGCGAACGCGCCGTCCAGCACGCCCAGCGAACCGTCCGGCCCGACCTCGTCCGGGTCGAGCACGGCCAGCAGCGCCGCGTCCGGCAGCAGCAGCTCGTCGGCGCGGCGGATCTCGCCGTCGCGGTCCGGCATGGCCAGCGCGGCCAGCCAGTCGTGCGGGCGCGAGTCGCGGACCAGGCCGAGCACCGATTCGGTCAGCGGCAGCACGTCCGCGCCCACCCGGGCTTCGGCCACGCTGCCGCGCACCGCCTCCGCCAGCGGCGGGGCGTCGAGCAGTTCCGCGGGTCCAGCGCGGTGCGCACCGAGCTGCTCCAGCAGCGGGTGCGCCGCGTCCGGGTGCGCGATGCGCAGCCCGCTGATGTCCAATGTGGACAGCACTGCGGCGGGGCCCGAATCGGCATCGCCGTCGGTGAGCAGCACGTCCCGCGCGCCGGTGACGGTGCGGCCGTCGGCCAGCGGCACCGGCAGCGCCGCGAACTCCTCGCGGGCGCGCAGATCGGTGCGCTGGATCGGGGCCAGCGCCTCGTACAGCCGGTGCCACCAGGACGGCGGGCGCTCCAGCCCGCCGACCGCGGCCACCAGCTCAGCCGCGCCGAGCCGCCGCACCTCCAAGGTGCTCAGCGCGCGCCGCTGCCGGGCGTCCGAGAGTTCCGCGGCCAGCAGGCCCGGCACCACGTCCGCCAGCAGCGACACCAGTTCCGGCGAGTAGTGCTCCAGCACCGCGGCGCTGCTCGGAGCCACCGACCCACCGGCGCCACCGGGCAGCCACGCGCTGATCCGCAACCGGTCCAGCACGTCCTGCCGCAGCTTCCCGTCCACATCGGACAGCGGGAAGCCGGGCAGCGGCACCAGCGCGGTGCGGTGCTCCGGCGCGATCTTCGCGACCAGGTCCGGGTAGCTCTCCGCGGCGAACGTCAACACCGACTCCACCGCGGGCGAGGCCGCGACCCGCCGCCGGTCCGCCTCCACCGGCAACCCGGCCAGCAGCCGGGCGGGCAGCGACAGCCGCTCCTCGGTGGGCGTCGGGGCGTGCAGCACGTCCTCGGCGAGCGGGATCGGCACGTCGTCGGGCCCCAGCGGCACCGCCCAGCACGCCCACCAGCTCGCGCCGCGCTTCGCCTCCGAACCCAGACCTTCCAGCGCCGACTCGCCCAGTTCACCGGACACCCGGTGCAGCAGCCAGCGGTCGCTGCGCTGCGGACCGTGCACCACCGCCCGCGAGGAACCCTGGTCCTCGCGGCGCCACGAGCGCGAACCGACGTGGACCTCGCGCAGCGCGGGCAGCGCCAGCAGCAGATCAGGGGCGCGCTCGGCGAACTCCGCCAGCAGCGCATCACCGTCCACATCGGACCGGACGGGCAGCCGCACCTCGGTGCTGAAGCCCTCCGGCGGCCGCTCCTGCGACGGCCACGCGAGCCGCAGCACCGGCACACCGCCATCGCGGGATTCGAGCTCCTTCGCCGGGCCCGGCAGCGCCGCCGCCTCGGCCCGGGTGCGCTCCGCGGAGAACTCCACCGCGCCCGAGGTCGACACCACGCGCGGCGCGTCCGACACCGCCAGCACCGCGGCGAAACCCACGCCGAACCGGCCGACCGTCGCACCCTCGCGCTTCGCCGACGCCCGCAGCGAACCCAACGCGGCCACGCCGTCCGAGGTCAGCGGCGCGCCGGTGTTCGCCAGCCGCAGCTCACCGTCCTCGAACCGGACCCGCAGCACGCCGTCCGCGCCCGCCGCGTCCGCGGCGTTCTGCGCCAGCTCCACCAGCAGCCGGTCCCGGTAGCCGCCGAGGCGCAGGTCCTCCTCGGCGTTGGCGTCCTCGCGGAACCTCGTCGGCGAGGAGTCCCAGGACTCCAGCACGGCCCGCCGGAGCTCGGCCGTGCCGAACACGTCCTGCGCGGTCACCCGCGCGACTCGAAGTCCAGCGTGGTGTCGTCGTAGACGACCTCGGCGACCGGCACCGTCGACGACGTGTCCACCTCGGCCTCCGAGTGCGCGCCGCACCCGAACTCCACGTGCACCACGCGGCCGTCCGCCGGCGCAATCTCGTTGCCGCACACGCCGAACGCGGCCTGCATCGAACCCGCCAGCGGCAGGAAGAAACCGCAGGTGCCGCACGCGCCGGGCGCGAGCTTCGCGATGTCGCTGCCCGGGCCGAACTCGCCCTGGTGCCAGCGCTCCGCGGCCGCCAGCCTGCCCTCGTGGCTGAGCACCCGCTTGCGGCCCAGGCCGACCTCGTGCGCCAGCGACTCCACGCCCTGGTCCGCACCGGACAGGTAGCCCTCGGCCAGCCGCGGATCGCCCGGAGCGC
The DNA here is from genome assembly GCF_020177435.1 of Saccharopolyspora sp. 7B. Lineage (NCBI taxonomy): Bacteria > Bacillati > Actinomycetota > Actinomycetes > Pseudonocardiales > Pseudonocardiaceae > Saccharopolyspora > Saccharopolyspora sp. 7B. The sequence continues at coordinate 8,838 of NZ_JAIUKC010000053.1, forward strand.
TCGGCAGCAGATCACCGGCGCCGAGATCGCCCGGCCGCACCCGCTCGCTCCACGGCACCCAGGCCGGCGCCGTCAGCGCGTCCTGGCCCGGCAACAGCACGACCTCGCTGACCGTGACCGGCTCACCCGGACCGGCGATCGCGACGGTCACCGCCCAGCGCCAGCCCACGTACCCCGGGTAGTTCGATTCGAAGTAGTGCGTCGCCGCGTCCGGCCCCTCGGCCTCCACGCCGACGTGCGCGCCGACGGGGGCCTCCGCCGCGTCGACCGTGAGCACCGGCGAACCGATCGGATCGGCCGCGGGGCCCGCTTCGCCCTCGGCGGCGGCGCGGGCCGTCTCCACGGCCGCGGCCAGCGTCGGGTCGAGCCGGGCCGGTTCGGGCTGGGCCGGTTCCGGCTGGGTCCCCGTGGACTCGCCGCTCGGCTCCCCGGGAACTCCGAGCGGAGCGTCCGGGTCGGTGGTCGGAGCAGGCATAGGCGTCACGTGCTCGATTGTGCCGTACGCGTTCGATGCGGTCGCCGCCCGTGTCAGGCTTTCGGGGTGCGAACCGGAGATCTTCCCAGGCGAACTGCGCTGGGCAACCGTCTGTCCGCAGGTGTGATCATCACGAGCCTGCTGTCCGGACTGGCGTTGGGCGCGTGCTCGGCGCACGTACCAGCTCAGCACGAAGGCCAAGAGGATCGCGAGCACACCGATCAGAGCATTGGGCACGCGGGCAGCGTGCCACACCTTCGAGCGATGGTGACCCGCGTGCTCCCGCACGACCGCTCCTCGTTCACCCAGGGCTTCGAACTGTCCGGCGGAACCCTCTACGAAGGCACCGGGCGGTACGGGCGCTCGCTGCTGCGGGCGCTGGACCCGGACACCGGCCGCGTGCTCGGGGAGGAACGTCTCCCCGCCGACCTCTTCGGCGAAGGCATCACCGTCGCCGGAGACCGTATCTGGCAGCTCACCTGGCAGGAAGGGGTTGCGCTGGAACGTGATCGGACGAGCCTGCGGGAACTGCGCCGGGTGGACTACGACGGCGAGGGCTGGGGGCTCTGCCACGACGGTTCCCGGCTGGTCATGAGCGACGGCAGCGCGCGGCTCACCTTCCGCGACCCGGCGACGTTCGCGGCCACCGGCTCCGTCCAGGTCACCTTGGAGGGCAGGCCGGTACCGGAGCTCAACGAGCTCGAATGCGCCGGCGGGCAGGTGTGGGCGAACGTGTGGGGCAGCGACCAGATCGTGCGCATCGACCCGGCGACCGGCGTGGTCGGCGCGGTCGTCGACGCGTCCGGGCTGCTGCCCGCCGGGGAGCGGGCCGGGGCGGACGTGCTGAACGGGATCGCCGCGGTGCCCGGGACCGACGAATTCCTGCTCACCGGGAAGCTGTGGCCGCACGCGTACCGGGTGCGGTTCGAGCCCCGCTGACCGGTTGCCGCGACCGAGCTGTGGAGAACTCACGCGTGATCTCGCAAATTTCCACAGGTTGTCCACAGGTAGCTCTCGGCTGTGGACAACTCCGCCGCACGCCGGGTTGAGCAGCGGAGCAGCGGACGCGATCGACCCCGCGGCTGGGGCAGGATGAAGTCATGGGGCCCCGACGCGACCAGCGCACCGACGAGGAACCGACCGGCCGCCCCGGCGGGGGAGCCGGGCGGCGCGGCAGGCGCGGGCGGATCCCGCAGGGCTTCGGCGGACGGCGGGACGACCGGGAGCAGCGGGACGACCGGGAACGCGACGGCGGTCGGGAACGCGTCCGCGCAGCCGGTGCCGCGCAGGCGGGACGCGAGCACGCGAGCACCGCGGGAGACGACTCGGCGGGACGCGACTCGACGGGACGCGAACCGGCGGGACCCGCGCCTGGCCGAGGCGAACCGGCGGGCACCGCGCAGGCCGGACGCGAGCAGGCGGGCCCCGGGGCCCGGGGATCCGAGCACCCCGCCGCCACCGCACCACCGCGCACCGCCGGAACGCACCGCGGTTCCGGCCCGGACGGCGAACGCGAACCCCACCCCGCGCCCGACGACGCACGCGAGCACCGCGGGCGCACCGGCCCGGACGGCGGCCGATCACCCGGCGAGGCTCCCGAGAACTCCGCGGGCGGCCGCTGGGACGCCACCGCTCCCCCGCGCAAGCTCACCGTCACCCGGGTCGCGGCCTGGCGCGGCCGCCAGCTGACCCGCGCCGCGATGCGGCTGTTCTTCTCCGCCGCGCACGCCGACGGCGCCGCCGAATCCGGGCTCGCCCGCTTCAGCTACGCGGTGATGCTCAACTACGCGGTGGACGCGGCGATAACCGTGGCGCTCGCGAACACGCTGTTCTTCTCCGCTGCCACCGGCGAGAGCCGGGACAAGGTGGCGCTGTACCTGCTGATCACCGTCGCCCCGTTCGCGGTGATCGCGCCGGTGATCGGCCCCGCGCTGGACCGGCTGCGGCAGGGCAGGCGCACCGCGCTCGCGGTGTCCTTCGGCGTCCGCGTGCTGCTGGCGGCGGTGATGGCGATGAACTTCGACGGCTGGCTGCTGTACCCGGCGGCGCTGGGCTGCATGGTGCTGTCCAAGTCGTTCGGCGTGCTCAAGGCCGCGATGACCCCGCGGGTGCTGCCCGCGGCGATCGACCTGACCACGGCCAACTCGCGGCTGACCACGTTCGGCCTGGCCGCCGGGGGCGTGTTCGGAGCGGTGGCGTCCGGGTTCGCGTGGTTGCTGGGATCGCCGGGGGCGCTGTGGTTCATGGCGGCGCTCGCGGCGGCCGGGGTGTGGCTGTGCCTGCGGATCACGCGGCGGGTGGAGAGCTCGGCGGGCGAGGCGCGGGCCGTGGCCGGGAAGCGGCGGCGGGCGCCGCTGGGCCCGCACGTGGTCGTCGCGCTGTGGGGCAACGCGGGCATCCGGGTGCTGACCGGGTTCCTGACGCTGTTCGCCGCCTTCGTGATCAAGGAGAGCACCCGGCAGGACCCGGCGATGCAGGTCGTGCTGCTCGGCGCGGTCGGCGGGGCGGCCGGGCTCGGCAGCTTCCTCGGGAACGCGGCGGGCGCCCGGATGCGGTTCGGCGCCCCGGACCGGCTGATCGTGAGCTGCCTGGGCAGCGCACTGGCGATCGCGGTGTGCGCGGCGGTGCTGGCCGGAGTGCCCGCGGCGGTCGCGGTCGGGCTCGTGGCGGCGACCGCGAGCGCGCTGGCGAAGGTGTGCCTGGACGCGGTGGTGCAGCGGGACGTGGCCGAGGAGTCGCGGGCCTCCGCGTTCGGCCGCTCCGAGACGGTGTTGCAGCTGAGCTGGGTGTTCGGCGGCGCGCTGGGAGTGCTGCTGCCGCCGGTGTGGTGGATCGGCTTCACCACGACGGCCGCGCTGCTGGCCCTGGTGCTGGTGCAGACCGTCCTCGTCGGGCGCGGCGGCGGGCTGGTCCGGCTCCCGCGCCGGGGCCGCCGGGCCGAACCGGGCACCGAGGGCGTTCCGGCCGGAGCGCGGACCAGGCGGACCGCCCCGGACCGCGAGCCCGTCCGGCGACACCGGGCCGTGGACTTGGCGGACGACACCGGGCCGTAGGCTCGCGGTCGTGCATCGTGGACTGAAGTCGCTGCTGCTCGCGGCTCCGCTGGGCGTCGTCGCCCTGGCCGGGTGCTCGGCACCCTCCGCCCCGCAGGTCACGTTCTACTCGCACGGCGAGGCGATCGAGGTCGCCCCCGCGCGGTTCTGCGACGCGACCGGGGAGAACTGCGCGCCGCCCGCCGAGGACCCGGTGGGCAAGCTGCGGGTGCCGGAGAAGTCGCCGCTGCAGATCTCGGTGCCCGGCGAGGTGTCCGCCACGCCGTGGCAGGTGTCCTACATCTACCGGGGCGTCGACGGCCAGGAGGTCGAGGGGCGCACCGGCGTGATCCGGCCGGACGAGCGCCACTCCTACACCCTGCGCATCCCCCCGGACGGCACCCGCCTGGAGCACGTCGAGGTGCAGCAGTACTCCGGTCTCCTCGTGCTCGGCGAGGACGGCGGCGTGGACTTCCCCATCGCCGCCACCTGGGTCATCGACCCGACCTGACGGTTTCTGCCTGTCGAACTCCTGCTGCGTGGTGGCTCGGGTGGCGGAACCTCAGCGGTTCCCCCGCTGCGGGATCTTTTTCGCAGGTGGCTCCGCCACATGGGAAAAAGCTGTCCTCGCGAGGGAACCGCTGAGAACCCGCGGGTGGTCCTGCTGCTCTGGTGGTCGCCGCTCATCGGCTTCGCCGCTGACAGGAAAACGACCTGGCAGGTTCGAAGACGGGCGGTGCGGTTGGCGTTCGCTCTCGTTCGGCGCCGGGGTCAGGCGCCGGGGTCGAGTTCGCGGGCGACCGCGCGGACGACCTCGCCGATCCGCTTGGACACCTTGCGGTCCGGGTACTTGCCGCGGCGCAGGTCGGGCTGCACCTTCAGCTCCAGCAGCTTGATCATGTCGTCGACCATGCCGTGCAGTTCGTCCGCGGGGCGGCGGCGCGCTTCGACGACGGAGGGCGGCGGGTCCAGCAGCTGGATCCGCAGGGCCTGCGGGCCGCGGCGGCCCTGGGCCATGTCGAAGTCGACGCGCTGGCCGGTCTTGAGCGAGTCGACGTCGGACGGCAGCGCGGAGGAGCGCACGTACACGTCCTCCCCACCGTCCTGGGTCACGAAGCCGAAGCCCTTGTCCGCGTCGTACCACTTGACCCTGCCGGTCGGCACTGTCCTCACCGTTCCCTGTCGATGCCCGGCCCGCACTCCTCCACGTGGCCCAGGTCGGGCGGTCCGGGAGCGAGCGGGTCCTCCTTGTCGTCATCGTGCGTCGTGCCGGGGCGCGACGCACCGGCCCTGGCACAACAAAAACGCCCCGGAACGCCACGCTGTCAGAGCGTTCCCAGGACGCGTCCGTTCCAGAGTACCCGCCCGGAGCGCAACATCGTCGCCCCTTGCGCGGAGCGGCCGACGAGGCCTCGCTGACCTGCGAAGTCTTCGACCGAGCCGGAGGTTCCGGCCACACCCGGGCCGGACCTGCCGCCGCGGCGCCTACCCTGCTCGCATGAGCGCCGCTTCCCCTCGTTCCGTCGTGCTCCCCCTCGCGGTGGGCCTGTTCGCCGCGGGCGTGCTCGCGGTGCTCGCGGTGTTCGGGTCGTACGCCGCGGGCCTGGAGGACCTGCCGCTGTGGCTGAACCTGGCGACGCTGCTGGCCCCGGCCGGGTTGGTCGTCGGTGTGGTGGGCGCGGTGCTGCGCACCCGCCGCGGTTGAGTCAGCCCGCGCGGCCGGCGAGCCAGGCGGGGAACTCGGCGAGGTCGCCGAGCGCGACGTCGGCCCCGGCTTCCAGGAGTTCTTCGGCCCGGTAGGGGCCGGTGGCGACGCCGACGGCGAGCGCGCCGGCCGTCTTGGCGCCGACCACGTCGCCGAGGTGGTCCCCGACGTAGATGGCGGCGCCTTCGGCGAGCAGCACGTCGCCCTTGGCGGCGGCGAACACGTCGCCGGCGAGCCGGTCGACCTCCCAGCCGAGGGCGTCGAGGTGCAGCCGCGCGTTGCGCTCGAACTTCCCGGTGACGACGAGCGCCCGGCCGCCGAGCTCGCGCACCGCGGCGAGCGATTCGGCCGCGCCGGGCATGGCCTTCGTGCCGGGCACGACGAGTTCGGGGTAGAGCTCCCGGAACCGGTGCACGAGACTCGCCACGAGCGGTTCGTCGAACCCGTAGGTGCGCAGCACGTCGGGCAGCGGCGGGCCGAGGTTGGCGGCGAAGTGCTCGCCGTCGAGGGGCACGCCGAACTCCGCGCGCAGCCGCTCGAACACGTCGACCATGCCGGGCCGGGGGTCGATGAGCGTGAGGTCCAGGTCGAAGCCGACGGTCGCGGGGTTCACGACCTGGAGGCTAACCGCCGCACGCGGGCGAGTGACCGCCCTTGACGCGGAACTTTCTAGTATCGAAAATCGGCGGTGTAACGCGAATCACACTACCCGGGCGAGCTGGAGCAGGCCGATGACGACCACCACGGACAGCAGCAAGCACCGCGACGACTTCCACTCCCTGCGCCCCGGCGGCCTCAACTGGGACTCGCTGCCGCTGCGGCTGTTCACCAAGGGCAACGCGAAGTTCTGGAACCCCGCCGACATCGACTTCGAGCAGGACGCCCGCGACATGGCCGGGCTCACCGGCGAAGAACGGCGCAGCGTGGCGGGGCTGTGCGCCGAGTTCATCGCCGGCGAGGAAGCCGTCACCCAGGACCTGCGCCCGTTCCTGTCCGCCACGGCCGCCGAAGGCCGCTTCGGCGACGAGATGTACCTGACCCAGTTCATGTACGAAGAGGCCAAGCACACCCAGGCGTTCCGGCTGTGGATGGACGCCGTCGGCCTCACCGAGAACCTCAACGAGTTCGTCGAGGACAACCCCGGCTACCGCACGATCTTCTACGACGTGCTGCCCACCGTGCTGCACGCGCTGGACACCGATCCGGGGCCGCGCAACCAGATCCGGGCGTCGGTGACCTACAACCACGTCGTGGAGGGCTCGCTCGCGCTCACCGGCTACTACGCGTGGAACAAGATCTGCCGCAGCCGCGGGCTGTTCCCCGGCATGCAGCGGATCATCGGCCACATCGGCGACGACGAGCGCAGGCACATGGCGTGGGGCACCTTCACCTGCCGCAGGCACGTGGCCGCCGACGAGGCGAACTGGGGCCACGTCGAGGAGATGATGCAGGAGCTGCTGCCGCACGCCATGCAGCTCATCCAGTGGCAGCCCGCCGACGCGCCCGAGGTGCGACCGTTCGAACTGGACACCGACGAGCTGCTGAGTTACGCGAGTGACCGCGCCGGACGCCGCCTCGGCGCGATCTCCTCGGCCCGCGGCACCCCGCTGGAGCAGATCGACGTCGACGCCTCCCCCGAACGCCTGGAAGACCAGTTCGGCGAGGAGGACGCAGCAGAACTCGCCAAGGCTTGACGGCGCCCACTCACCCGAACGCCCCCGGAACCCCTGCGATCTCACTACGAGTTGCAGGGCCCCGCCTTGTTCACAGACCGCAAAACCTTTGTTGCGCTGCGGGTACGTCGACTCGGCGGCGAGTCGGTCCGTTCGATTCCCCGTGAGTTTCGCGAGTACTCCACAGCTGAACGGGGTGTGGATGTGGGGCGGCCGTTGCGGAGGTGGTCGGCCGCCGGGAGTGCTGGACGACCGCTCGTGGATGGTTCGATCCGGCCCCGGGGCTGCGATCTTCGCGGCACACTGGCGAGGTGACAGAGCACGACCGGGCTCGCAACACCAATCGCGGCACCGTCGGCGGTGACCTCGTGCAGGTCGGTGGTGACGTGCACGGTGATCTCGTCGTGCACCCGGAACCGCCCGCCCCCACCGGGTCGCCGGAAGCGTCGGCGCGGGAGCTCGCCCGCAGGGTGGCCGCGCTCAGCCGCCAGGAGGGTGAGCGGTGGGGCCTGGGTGATCCGGAGGCGCTGCCGGTGCGCTGGCATCCGGCGGCGGACGAACTGGTCGACCACTGGGACAACATCCAGCACGACGAAGCTCGGCCGCCGTCGTTGACCGGGTCCTTCGCCGATATTCGGCGGACCTACCGGGATATCGACTCGCAACGCCTGGTGATCCTGGGCCGGGCCGGTGCGGGCAAGACCGCGCTGGTCCACCGGCTCGTCCTCGACCTGATCGCGGAACGCGGTCGCACGAGTCGCGTCCCGGTGCTGTTCGGCCTCGGCGACTGGAATCCCACCACCACCGCCTTGCGGTCCCGGCTCGCCGACCTGCTCGAACGTGACCACCCTTTTCTGGTGGGCGGGAAAGCCGCCGCCCTCGTCGCTGACGAGTGGGTGTTGCCCGTGCTCGACGGCTTCGACGAGATCCCCGAGCGCTACCGGCGCGGAGCCGTCCGCGAGATCAGCAGGCTCGTGTCGCCCGTCGTCGTGACCAGCAGGCGGGACGAGTACGCCGACGCGGTACGCCAGGACTGGGTGCGCGGGGCCGCTGTGATCGAGCTCGACGACCTCCGCCCGAACGAAGTCGCCCGGCACCTGCGCCGCAGCAGCGGACAGGCCCGCGCCGCCGAATGGGCGGCCGTGTTCGAGCACGTGCGGACCGAACCGGACGCGGCCGAAAGCCGGAACCTGGCCGCCGCCCTGACCACCCCGTTGCTGGTGACGTTGGCCCGACTCGATCACGACGACGCCGACCGCGACCCGGCCGAACTGCTCGACGCCGATCGCTTCCGGTCCCCGGAGCAGCTCGAAGAACACCTGCTGAGCGTCTACCTGAACACCCGGTACGACCCGGTCCGCCGCCCCGGGCCGTGGCGCCCGGACCAGGCCCATCGCTGGCTCGGCCGGCTCGCCACCGATCTGGTCCGGCGCGGCTCCCACGACCTCGCCTGGTGGCGAATGCCCGCGGCGCTGCACCGCCGCACCCGCGTGCTGGTCACCGCCGTCGCCTTCGCGCTCTGCTTCGGGGCGCCGGGACTGCTACTCGGGCTCTGGGGCCAGTTCACGGCGACGTGGTTCGGGGTCGGGCTTCTCACCGGCCTCAGCGCGGAGCTGCGGACCTGGTACTCGGGCGAGCACGAACCGGAACGGGTTCGGCTGCACCTGCGGCGGCCGGGCTCCAAGCGGCGACCGCAGGGCCTCGGGCTGGTGCGGTGGTTCGCTTTCGTCTTCGTGATCGCGCTGCTGTTCGGGGGTGCGGTGGCGTTCGCGGGCGGCTTCACGAACGGGCTCGTGGCCGCAACCGCGTTCGCAGTCGCGTTCGGGCTGGCGGGCACGATGCGGATGATCTTCGACGATCGGGCGCGACGAACGACCCCGCTGCGGACGCATCCGATGCTCGGCGTGCTGGTCGTCGTGCTGGTGGCGGTACTGGAGTCGGTGCTCGCGGCGGGCGTGGTGGCGGCGGCTGTGGCGGCGTTCGCTCCCGGAATCGCCGCGGATTCGGTCGTGGCGCTGGCCGGAACGCTCGCGGGCGCGCTCGCGAACGGGTCGGTGTCCGCGCTCGGCGAGGACCAGGCGGACGACGCGACGGACCCGTGGCACTTGCTGCGCGCCGACCGCGCGGTCGCCCTCGGGCGCGCGGCAGTGCTCGTGCTCGCGACCGGGCTCACGGCCGTGGTCGCGGGCTGGGTGACCGGTGAACTCGGCTACGGGCTGGTCTTCGGAGCCATCGCCGGGAGCATGCTCGCGGCGACGCGGGTGGCGCTGTCGTCGTGGGGCGGCTGGCTGCTGTTCGCGCGCCTGTGGCTACCGCTGACGGGGCGGCTGCCGTGGCGGCCGACGCGGTTCCTCGACGACGCCTACGCCCGCGGCGTGCTGCGCCGAGCGGGCGCGGTCCACCAGTTCCGCCACGCCCGCCTGCGCGACCACCTCGCCGATACCGCCCGGTGACGTTCAGTCGCCCAGGCCGAGGAGTTCCTTGGCCTGGCGGCGCATCTCGACCTTGCGGATCTTGCCGGTGACGGTCATCGGGAAGTCGTCCACGACGTGCACGTAGCGCGGGATCTTGTAGTGCGTGAGCTTCCCGGCGCAGAACTCGCGCAGCGCCTCCGCCGAGAGCTCGGCCGCGCCGGCGCGCAGCCGCACCCACACCATCAGCTCCTCGCCGTAGCGCTCGTCCGGGACCCCGATGACCTGGGCGTCCACGATGTCCGGGTGGGTGTAGAGGAATTCCTCGATCTCCCGCGGGTACACGTTCTCGCCGCCGCGGATCACCATGTCCTTGATCCGGCCGGTGATGCTCACGTACCCGGACTCGTCCATCACGGCGAGGTCGCCGGTGTGCATCCAGCGGGCGCGGTCGATGACCTCGGCGGTCTTCTCCGGCTGGTCCCAGTAGCCGAGCATCACCGAGTAGCCGCGGGTGCACAGCTCCCCCGCCTCGCCGCGCGGCACGGTCAGCCCGGTCGCCGGGTCGACGACCTTCACCTCCAGGTGCGGCCCGACGCGGCCCACCGTGGACACCCGGCGCTCCAGCGAATCGTCGGCGCGGGTCTGGGTGGAGACGGGACTGGTCTCGGTCATGCCGTAGCAGATGGCGACCTCGGTCATGCCCATCCGGTCGATGACCTGCTTCATCACCTCCGCCGGGCACGGGGATCCGGCCATGATGCCGGTGCGCAGCGAGCCCAGGTCGAAGCTCTCGAAGTCCGGGTGGTCCAGCTCGGCGATGAACATCGTCGGCACCCCGTACAGCGAGGTGCAGCGCTCCGCGGACACCGCGGCCAGCGCGGTCCCCGGGTCGAAGCCCTCGGACGGGATGACCATGGCCGCGCCGTGGCTGGTGCAGGCCAGGTTGCCCATCACCATCCCGAAGCAGTGGTAGAACGGCGGCACGATCGCGACCCGGTCCACCTCGGAGTAGCCGCACAGCTCACCGACGAAGAACCCGTTGTTGAGGATGTTGTGGTGCGACAGCGTCGCGCCCTTCGGGAAACCGGTGGTGCCCGAGGTGTACTGGATGTTGATCGGGTCGTCGGCGCCGAGCCGCGCCTGCGCCGCCGCGAGCCGCGCCGGATCGCCCGCCCGGCCGCGCGCCACCAGCTCGTCCCAGCTCGGGTCGTCGAACAGCACGACCTGCTCCAGACCGGGACAGCTCGGCCGCACCTGCTCGATCATCGCGGTGTAGTCGGAGGTCTTGAACCGCTGCGCCGAGATCAGCATCCGCACCCCGGCCTGGCCGAGCACGAACTCCAGCTCGTGCAGCCGGTACGACGGGTTGATGTTGACCAGGATCGCGCCGATCTTCGCGGTGGCGTACTGGGTGAGCGTCCACTCGGCGCGGTTCGGCGACCACACGCCCACCCGATCGCCCTTGTCGATGCCCGCGTCCAGCAGGCCCAGGGCGAGCGCGTCCACGTCGGCCACGAACTCCCGGTAGGTCCAGCGGCGGCCGCCGGCGTGCTCGACCAGCGCGTCCGAGTCCGGGACGCGGGCGGCGGTCCGGTCCAGGTCGCCGCCGATGGTGTCGCCGAGCAGCGGCACCTCGGAGATCCCGGAGTCGTAGCTGGGTTCTGGTGTTCCGGCGGTGTCCACAGTGCCCTCCCCGACGCTGTCGTGACGCAGAACACTCATGATTGCGCCCGCGTCGGGCAAAAGTCGAGGGGTCGGGCCCAGCCCTTCGGAACCCGGCCGTTCCGCTGGTGATCGGTTCCCACGGCCGTACTCTCCGGGGGTGCGCACCTACGTCGTGGACTCCTTCACCGAGCACCCGTTCAGCGGCAACCCGGCCGGGGTGGTGCTGCTCGACGCGCCCGCCGCCGAACCCTGGATGCAGTCGGTCGCCGCCGAGATGCGGCACGCCGAGACCGCGTTCGTCGTGCTCGACGGCACCGAACCGAAACCGCTGCGCTGGTTCACCCCCACCACCGAGGTCGACCTGTGCGGGCACGCCACCCTCGCCGCCGCGCACGCCCTCGGCGGCGACCAGCGGTTCGCCACCCGCAGCGGCGAGCTGATCTGCACGGACGCCGGTGACGGCTGGATCGGCATGGACTTCCCGGCGAGCGCCGCCGACCCGGTGGAGCCGCCGAGCGACCTGGCGGCGGCGCTGCCCGGCGCCACCGTCGAGGACGTGCGCGCGGCCCCGGGGCGGCTGCTCGTCCGGGTCAGCGCGGCCGCCGAGGTGCGCGGGCTCGAACCGGACCTGGCGCGCATCGCCACCTGGCCTTACCGGGGCGTCGTCGTCACCGCGGCGGGCGACCGGGACGGGGTGGACTTCGTGAGCCGGTTCTTCGCGCCCGCGTCCGGTATCCCGGAGGACCCGGTGACCGGATCGGCGCACTGCCAGCTCGCCCCCTACTGGGCCGCCGAGCTGGGACGCTCCGGGGTGGAGCTGGTCGGCGAACAGGCCTCGCCGCGCGGCGGGTTCGTCCGCGCCACCCCGCTGGGCGACCGGGTGGCGCTGCGCGGCCGGGCCGTCACGGTCCTCGACGGGGAACTGCGGGTCTGACCCGGGGAAAACTCAGGGTCACCACCTGGCCACTCGTCCGAGCGCACATGACACGCTGAGGGCATGCAATTGCTGCTGAACGTGATCTGGTTGATCTTCGGTGGGCTGTGGCTGGCCCTGGGCTACGCCGTGGCCGGCATCGTCCTGGGCATCACGATCATCGGGATCCCGTTCGCCATCGCCTCGTTCCGGATGGCCAACTTCGCGCTGTGGCCGTTCGGGCGGCGGCTCGTCGACGAACCCGGCGCCGGCGCGTTCTCCACGATCGGGAACGTGCTGTGGCTGCTGCTGGCCGGCTGGTGGCTGGCCATCGGGCACATCGTCACCGGCATCGCGCAGTGCATCACCATCATCGGGATCCCGCTGGGCATCGCGAACTTCAAGCTGCTGCCGGTGTCGCTGTTCCCGATGGGCAAGCGGATCGTCGACTCCGACGACCGGCTGCCCACCCGGGGCTGACCAGGTACCGAGGTGAGTGGGCCGGTCGTTCCGCCGGAGCGGGCGGACGGTCCACTCACCCGGAACTCCTCAGACCCCGAACGGGTTCGCGGTGTGCCCGACCAGGTCGGCCACCGAGTTGATCACCTTGGTGGGGCGGTACGGGAACAGCTCCGCGGTGTTCTCGTCCGAGATCCCGGTCAGCACCAGGATCGTCTGCATGCCCGACTCCAGCCCGGAGCGCACGTCGGTGTCCATCCGGTCACCGATCATCAGCGTGTTCTCCGAGTGCGAACCCAGCGCCCGCAGCGCCGACCGCATCATCAGCGGGTTCGGCTTGCCCACGTAGTACGGCGCCCGCCCCGTCACCCGCTCGATCAGCGCCGCCACCGCGCCGGTCGCGGGCAACGTGCCCTCCCGGCTCGGCCCCTTCTCGTCGGGGTTGGTGGCGATGAACCGGGCACCGTTCTCCACCAGGCGGATCGCCTTCGTGATCGCCTCGAAGCTGTAGGTGCGGGTCTCGCCCAGGATCACGTAGTCCGGATCCCGGTCGGTGAGCACGTAGCCGATGTTGTGCAGCGCCGTGGTCAGGCCGGACTCGCCGACGACGTGCGCGCTGCCTCCCGGGCGCTGCTTCTCCAGGAACTGGGCCGTGGCCAGCGCGGAGGTCCAGATCGCCGACTCCGGGATGTCCAGGCCGGTGCGGTGCAGCCGCGCGCGCAGGTCGCGCGGGGTGAAGATCGAGTTGTTCGTGAACACCATGAACGGCAAGCCCTGCTCGCGGAGCTCGGCCAGGAACCGATCGGCTCCGGGCACCATGTGCTCCTCGTGCACCAGCACGCCGTCCATGTCCATCAAGTACGTCCAGGGCGCTTCCTCAGTCACACCCCAGATGATCCATCGGATACCGGGTGCATGGCTACTTCGGTCGCCTTAACCACGAAGAACACCAGGTCGCCGACGCCCAACCGCAGGTCGGCGACCGCCGCGGGCGTCACGTCGGCGGACAGCACCACCGGGTCCGGCGTCCGCGTCGCGGCCCGCAACCGGACCACGTCACCACGCGGTTCCAGCACGTCGATCCGCACCGGCACCGCGTTGCGCGGGCTGCCGTCCGGCCGTTCCCGGTGCACCGCGACCGCCGACGGCGAGAACACCGCCGCCGCCGGCTCGCCCCGCGCCACCTCCACCGACCGCCCCGCGATCGCGGTGCCGCCGAAGTCCAGCCCGCCGTCGGTGGCGACGCCGGTCAGCAGGTTCAGCCCGGCGATGCGCGCGGTGAACGCGGCTTGCGGACGGGTCAGCACCTCCCGCGTCGGGCCCTCCTCGATGATCTTCCCGTCCACCAGCACGGCCACCCGGTCCGCCAGCACCACCGCGTCCAGCACGTCATGCGTGACCAGCACCGTCGGCTGCCGCTGCTCCCGCAGCACCCGGTGCAGCAGGCCGCGCACCGCCGGGGCCGAGTCGACGTCCAGCGCCGCCAGCGGCTCGTCCAGCAGCAGCAACCGCGGCGCGGCCGCCAGCGCGCGGGCCAGCGCGATCCGCTGCGCCTGACCACCGGACACCTGCGCCGGGCGCCGGGCGGCGTACTCGGCCGCGTCCACCTCGGACAACCACCGGCGGGCGGTCTCCCGCGCCTCGGCCTTGGGCGTCCCGGCCGAGCGCGGGCCGAACGCGACGTTCTCCAGCACCGACATCCGCGGGAACAGCAGCGCGTTCTGCGCCAGCAGGCCCACCCCGCGCCGGTGCGTGGGCACGTGCGCGCCGGTCGCCGCGTCGCACCAGACGTGCTCGTCCAGCGCCACCCGGCCGCGCTCCGGCACCAGCAGGCCGGACAGCACCGACAGCAGCGTCGACTTCCCGGCGCCGTTCGGGCCGAGCACCGCCAGCACCTCGCCCGGGGCCACCGACAGCTCCACGTCCAGCGCGAACTCGGGCCGCGCGAACGCGACCTCGGCGTGCAGACCGGTCACGTCCGTCCCTCCACCGCTCTCGTGCCCGCCACTCCGATCACCAGCAGCGCCAGCACCACCAGCAACAACGACATGGCCACCGCGGCGTCCACGTCGGACTGCGCGGTGGTGTAGATGGCCAGCGGCAGGGTGCGGGTGGTGCCCTGCAGGCTGCCCGCGAACGTGATCGTCGCGCCGAACTCGCCCAGCGCCCGCGCGAACGTGAGCACCACGCTCGATCCCAGCGCGGGCAGCAGCATCGGCACCGTCACCCGCCGGAACGTCGTCCACGGGCCCGCGCCCAGCGTCGCCGCCACCTGCTCGTAGCGGGCGTCCGCCGAGCGCAGCGCGCCCTCCAGGCCCACCACCAGGAACGGCATCGCCACGAACGTCTGCGCCAGCACCACCGCCGCCGTCGTGTACGGCAGCCGCAGCCCGGCGTCGTCGAGCAGCCCGCCCAGCGGACCGGTGCGCCCCAGCAGGTACAGCAGCGCCAGCCCGCCGACCACCGGCGGCAACACCAGCGGCAGCAGCACCACCGCGCGCAGCACCCGCAAGCCGCGCAACCGCGCCCGCGCCAGCACCACCGCCAGCGGGCCGCCGAACACCAGCGACAGCACCGTCGCCACCAGCGAGGTGCGCACCGACAGCTCCAGCGCGTCCAGCGCGGCCTCGCTGGTCAGCAGCTCGGGCAGCCGGGCCGGGTCCACCCTGGTGAGCAGCCCCAGCACCGGCAGCACGATCAGCGCCAGCGCCAGCGCGGCGGGAACCCACAGCACCCCCGGCACGGCCACCGGGCGCGCTCCTCCGCCGCGCGCGCGACGCGGGCTCACTCCGAGCCGAAGCCGTGCTCGGTGAGCACCTGCTCGCCCACCGGGCCGCGCACGTAGTCCAGGAACCTCTGGGCCAGCTCCGGTTCCGGAGCGTCCTTGAGCGCGACGATCGGGTAGTCGTTCACCGCCTGGTCCGCCTCCGGGAAGTCCACCGCCTGCACCTGGTCGGCGGCGGAGCGCGCGTCCGTCACGTACACCAGACCGGCGTCCGCCTCACCGGCCGCGACCTTGCGCAGCACCGACTTGACGTCGTTCTCCTCGCTGGCCGGCTCGACGTCCAGGCCCGCGGCCCGCTCGACGGTCGCCGAGGCCGAACCGCAGGGCACCTGCGGCGCGCACTGCACGACGAGCCGGCCGGGCGCGGTCAGGTCGGCCAGCGAACCGATGTGGTCCGGGTTGCCCTTCGGGACCGCGATGGTCAGCTTGTTGGTGGCGAACACCTGCGGCTCGCCGCCGGTGACGCCCGCCTTCGTCGCCTTGTCCATGTTCTTGGTGTCCGCGGAGGCGAACACGTCGGCCCGGCGGCCCTGGGTGAGCTGCTCGACCAGCGTGGACGACCCCGCGTAGTCCACCTGCACCTCCACCCCCGGGTTCTCCGCCTCGAACCGCTCGGCGAGCTGGTCGAACGATTCGGTCAGCGAGGCCGCGGCGAGCACCGTGACGGTGCGCTCGCCCTGCGCCTGCTCGCCGCCGCCGGTCGAACACCCGGCCGCTAACAGCGCCAGCCCGGCCAGGGCTGCGACAACTCTGGGTCCCACCACGTCAGCCTCCCGGCGTCTCCACCACGACGTTGGTCGATTTGACCACCGCCACCGCCAGCACTCCCGGCTCCAGGCCCAGTTCCCGCACGGCCTCGGTGCTCATCAGCGACACCACCCGGTGCGGGCCGCACTGCAGCTCCACCTGCGACATCACCCGGTCCGAGACGACCTCGGTGACGAGCCCGACGAGCCGGTTGCGGGCCGAACGACCCACCCCCGACGGGTCCGGCACGGCCCGCGCCTGGTCGCGGGCGAACCCGGCCAGGACGGCACCGTCCACCACGAGGCGGCCGGAGCCGTCCCGCTCGGTGGTCAGCTGCCCGCCGTCGGCCCAGCGGCGCACGGTGTCGTCGCTGACGCCGAGCAGTCCGGCGGCTTCGGAAATCCGGTAGTGCGGCACAGTCGTGCAGATTACTGCCGCGACTGCGGGCAGGACAGCGCCCCATCGGCCGCACTCGCGGCGTCCGGACCGTCCACTGCGGATCTCCGCAGGTCGGGAAAGCCCCGCACCGCTGCGAGAAAGCCGCTCCCGTCGATCGAAATACCCCCTCGGACGGGGTTAGGGTCGATGGTGTGACCGCAGTGGACCTGGGCATCCCGGCCGTGCGCCCCACGACCGACACCTCGACGCGTCCGGACACCCCGGCACTGGTCGACCGGTTCGGCCGCGTGGCCACCGACCTCCGCGTATCCCTGATCGACAAGTGCAACCTGCGCTGCACCTACTGCATGCCCGCCGAGGGGCTGCCGTGGCTGAAGAAGCAGGAGATGCTCGACACCGGCGAGATGAACCGGCTGATCCGGATCGCCGTGGAGACCCTCGGGGTCACCAACGTGCGGTTCACCGGCGGCGAACCGCTGCTGCGCCAGGACCTGGTGGACGTCGTCGCCGCCACCAGCGCGCTGCCGTCGCACCCGAAGACCTCGTTGACCACCAACGGCATCAACCTGCACCGCTACGCGGACGCGCTGGTCGAGGCCGGGCTGGACCGGGTCAACGTCTCGCTGGACACGCTGCGCGCCGAGACCTTCCACCGGCTGACCCGCCGGGACCGGTTCCACGACGTGCTCGACGGGCTCGCCGCGGCCAAGGCGACCGGGCTGGAACCGGTGAAGGTGAACGCGGTGCTGCTGCGCGGCGTGAACGACGACGAGGCCGGTGACCTGCTGCGCTTCTGCCTGGAGCACGGCTACCAGCTGCGGTTCATCGAGCAGATGCCGCTGGACCCGCAGCACGGCTGGGACCGCGAGCAGATGATCACCGCGGACGAGATCCTGGAGCGGCTGGGCGCCGAGTTCGACCTCACCCCGCACGTGGCCGAACGCGGTTCGGCGCCCGCGGAGCGCTGGCTGGTGGACGGCGGGCCCGGCACGGTCGGCGTGATCGGCTCGGTGACGCGGCCGTTCTGCGCCGACTGCGACCGGACCCGGCTCACCGCCGACGGACAGCTGCGGTCCTGCCTGTTCTCCACCACCGAGACCGACCTGCGCGGCCCGCTGCGCGACGGCGCGGGGGACGACGAACTGGCTCGGCTGTGGCAGGGGACGATGTGGGCCAAGAAGGCCGGGCACGGGATGGACGACGACGGGTTCGCGCAGCCGTCCCGGCCGATGAGCGCGATCGGAGGCTGACCGCCGTGACTGTGCAGTTCGAAGGTGCACCCGCCACGACGGCCGTGCGGGTGCGGTACTTCGCCGGCGCCAGGGCGGCGGCGGGCGTGGCCGAGGAGGTCCTGAGCATCGCGCCGGCCGCGCCGGGGCCGGTGCGGGCGTCGGACGTGGTCGACGCGGTGCTCGCGGCGCACGACGAGCGGCTGGCCGCCGTGGTGCCCGCCTGCAGCTTCCTGCTCAACGGGGTCGCGCTGCGGGACCGGTCGATCGAGGTCGGCGCCGGTGACGAGCTGGACGTGCTGCCGCCGTTCGCGGGTGGCTGAACGCCTGCGGCGATCGAGTTCTCTCCTCATTACTCCGCCCGCGCAGGCGCGCGTGCGCGAATACAACATTCCTCGGCGTGTCTGACACACTCCCCCGGGTGACTTCTCGGTGTGCGATCGAGTGGCTCCGCACCGCCTCCCCGGGGGCGCCGCCGGGACGGTCTCCTGATCTTCGAACGGCTCCTGGACGATCTCGAGCCGTCTCCTCGGATCCCTCACCCGAGAGAGGCCAGACCTCACCGAGAGTCACGCCCCCTGATCGCGCAGTGATCGCGAAAAAGCCCGATTCCACGCGTGCACCGGACTCGATTCAGACCGACCGAGGGATGACATCCCGGCGACGACGAGGTTTCAAGGCCGCCGAAGAGGTGAGCCACGCCTCACTGACGGTGATCGATCTCAGCCCGGAAACGACTTGATAACGACGCTCTGATCAGCGAAAACGATCGAGATCGGACACCCCTGAGCCATCGTTACTGTGACTAGCATCACATATGCTCAGATTTCCGCTTCGGCGATCGGTTACGTAGTGTCGCTCTCCGGTCGGCCCCGAACCGATCAGCAAGGACCACGGAAGCCCGCAGCGCCGAACCCTGTCCGGCGGGCTTCCCACCCCCGAACGAACACACCGGACAGGGGCGGGGGAACCACCACTGGGCGCCCCGAACGCCCTAGGGGTGAAGCCGGCTCCCGAGCCGGCCGGGCTGCCTCTCAGCTCGAACCCGACAGCTCACCTCGCAAGCGCGGCAGGAGAGGGAAATGACTCGCTACGAAGGCAAGCACCGGAAACCTTCCACCGCCGGCATCGCCCGCAACGCCGCCCGGCTCGCCATCGCAGGTGCCGTGGTCGCCGCCCCGATCGCGGTCGCGGCCCCCGCGAACGCCGCGGACTGGGACCAGCTCGCGCAGTGCGAGAGCAGCGGCAACTGGAGCGCGAACACCGGCAACGGGTTCTCCGGCGGCCTCCAGTTCACCCCGTCGACCTGGGCGGCCTACGGCGGCACGCAGTACGCGTCGAACGCCAAGGACGCCAGCCGCGAGGAGCAGATCGCGGTCGCCGAGAAGGTCCTCGCCTCGCAGGGCCCCGGCGCCTGGCCGGGCTGCACCTCGAAGACCAGCTGGACCAGCGGCAGCACCAGCGGTGGCTCCAGCTCGTCCTCCGAGAAGAGCTCGTCCTCCGAGAAGAGCTCCTCCTCGAAGAAGAGCTCGAAGAGCACCACCAGCACCAAGAAGAAGTCGACCGTGAAGTCCAACGGTGCCGACTACACGGTGCAGGCCGGTGACACCCTGGGCAAGATCGCCAGCCAGTACGGCGTCGACTACCAGGACATCTTCGAGCGCAACAGCGGCGTGCTCAGCGACCCGAACCTGATCTTCCCGGGTCAGCAGCTCGACATCAAGTGATCGACCGGCCAGGTCGTCGACCTGGCTCGGAGTCGGCCCCCCCCCCCCGGCCCCCCGGGGGGGCCCCGCGCCCCCCCCCCCCGCGGGGGGGGTTAAACAAAAAACCCCCCC
>NZ_JAIUKC010000053.1:28180-50087 GCF_020177435.1 Saccharopolyspora sp. 7B
CCGGGCGGGGGGGGGCCCCCCCGCCCCCCCCCCCGGGGGGGGCGGCCCCCCCCCCCCCCCGGGCCCCCGCCGCCCCCCCCAGCGGCAGGGGCCCGTTCTTCTTCCCGGTCCCGTCGACCGCCCGAGGCCGCCGCGAGATCCGATCGTCACCTGGCCGAGACCTGAACGCGTCCGCGGCGGGCTGAGAAGGCCGTCAGCGAGATCAGCGGGCGCCCCCGCGCCTTCCCCGAGATCCCGGTCGTCCACCGTCGCAGAGACGATCTCAGGGCATTGTCGTCCGCCGGCCGCCACCGCACCGGCCCACCGCCGGGCCGGACGAGCGGATCAGGGGCAGTTGACCCATTCCTCGGTGGCGTCGGTGAAGACCTGGCGCTTCCAGATCGGCAGCCTGCGCTTCACCTCGTCCACCAGCTCCGCGCACACCGCGAACGCCTCCTTGCGGTGCTCGGCCGCGACCGCGCAGGCCAGGGCCACGTCGCCGATGCCCAGGTGCCCGATCCGGTGCGCCACGGCCAGGCCGCGCACGCCCTGGTAGCGGGCGGCGAGCTCGGCCGCGACCTCGCGGATCACCTCGTCCGCGCTGGGATGCCCGACGTATTCGAGCTCGGTGACGCCGCGGCCGCCGTCGTGGTCACGGACCACGCCGCCGAAGGTGACGACCGCGCCCGCGGCCCGGTCCTGCACCAGCCGCTCCAGTTCGGCGACCTCCAGCGGCCGGTCGACGACCTCGGCGCGCAGCACCTCGGCCGGGCCGGGGTGCGCCGGCTCCGCGTGGGCGTGCGGGACCCCGCCGCCCGGCGCGTGGTCCCCGCCGCCGAGCTGGTCCAGCGCGTGGTCCAGCACGCCGTCGAGCACGCCCAGCCCGTCGGCCACCCCGCCGCGGGAACCGGGCAGGTTCACGATCAACGTCCGCCCGGCGACCCCGGCCAGTCCGCGGGAGAGCACCGCGGTCGGCACCTCGGGCAGCCCGGCGGCGCGGATCGCGTCGGCCAGGCCCGGCACCGGGTGGTCGAGGACTTCCGCGGTGACCTCGGGCGTGCGGTCCGTCGGGTTGATCCCGGTGCCGCCGGTGGTGATCACGACGGCGACCTCGGCGGACACGGCCTCCCGCAGCGCGTCGCCCACCGGCTCGCCGTCCGGGACGACCAGCGGCTCGGCGACCTGGAACCCGCGTTCGCGCAGCCACTCGACGATGACCGGGCCGGTGCGGTCGGCGTACACGCCTGCCGCGGCACGGTTCGACGCGGCCACGACACGAGCGGTGCGGGCTGGCATGGGCGGAACTCCTCGCGTGCTGAGCGGCCGCGGACGGATCGCGAACCGGTCGAGTTCGGGGGCGCGACGGCGGATCCGCGTCGCTGCGTCCAGCGTACGAGCAGCCGCCGGGCCGCGGCCGATCAGTCCTCGCGAACCCAGGTGCCCGTCTTGCCGCCCTCCTTGCGCTCGACGCGGACGGCGTCGAGCACGGCCGCCGGATCGACCGCCTTGATCATGTCGTGCAGGGCGAGCCCGGCGCCGGTGACGGCGGTGAGCGCCTCCATCTCGACGCCGGTGCGGTCGGTGGTGCGCACGGTCGCGGTGATCCGGACCTCCGCGTCACCGAGGTCGAGCTGCACCGCCACCCCGGACAGCGCGATGGGGTGGCACAGCGGGACGAGATCCGGGGTGCGCTTGGCGGCCATGATCCCGGCGATGCGCGCGGTGGCGAGCGCGTCGCCCTTGGGCAGCCCGTCGCGGCGGACCAGCGCGAGGACCTCCGGGGTGGTGCGCACGACGCCGGTGGCGACGGCGGTGCGGGCGGTGACCTGCTTCTCCGAGACGTCGACCATGCGGGCCGCGCCCGATTCGTCCACGTGCGTCAACTCGTCCTGCGCCATACCGCGAACTCTAGGCCCCGCGCCCGCACCGCGGACGCGCGAGCCTCCTCCCGGGCCGACGGCCCGCCCGGCCGCCGCGACCGGGCCGGACGGGCCGTTCACCCGAGGTGCGGGCGGATCAGAAGTCGAGGTCCTCGGCCATGGACCACGGCATGGAGGAGCCGCCCGCGGAGGGCTGCTCGGTGCGGCTCGCGATCGCGGCCTTGCGCACGGCTTCGGCCACGGCGGGCGCGACGTTGGTGTCGAAGACGCTCGGCACGATGAACGACGGGTTGACCCGCTCCTCGCCGTCCACCACGTCGGCGATGGCGTTGGAGGCGGCGATCATCATCTCGTCGGTGATCTCGTGCGCGTGCGCGTCGAGCAGCCCGCGGAAGAAACCGGGGAACGCGAGCACGTTGTTGATCTGGTTCGGGTAGTCGCTGCGCCCGGTGGCGACGACCTTGGCGTGCTGCTGGGCTTCCAGCGGGTCGATCTCCGGGTCCGGGTTGGCGAGCGCGAACACGATCGCGTCCTCGTTCATGGTGGCCACGTCGGCCGCGCTGAGCAGGTTCGGCGCCGAGACGCCGATGAACACGTCGGCCCCGTTCACCGCGTCGGACAGCGTGCCGGTGCGGCCTTCGGCGTTGGTGCCCGCGGCGATGGAGCGGAGGTTCTCGTCCTCGTCACCACGGCCGCTGTGCACGATCCCGTCGATGTCCACGGCGATGATGTCCGCGGGCGACTTGTGCTGCAGCAGCCGGATGATCGCGGAGCCCGCGGCACCGACGCCGCAGACGACGATCCGCACGTCCTCGATGTTCTTGCCGACGACCCGCAGCGCGTTGCGCAGCGCGCCGAGCACCACGATGGCGGTGCCGTGCTGGTCGTCGTGGAACACCGGGATGTTCAGCTTGTCCCGCAGCCGCGCCTCGATCTCGAAGCAGCGGGGCGCGGCGATGTCCTCCAGGTTGATGCCGCCGTAGACGGGCGCGATGAGCTCGACCGCGCGGATGATCTCCTCGGTGTCCTGGGTGTCCAGGCACACCGGCCAGGCGTTGACGCCGGCGAACTTCTTGAACAGCGCCGCCTTGCCCTCCATCACGGGCAGCGCGGCCTCCGGGCCGATGTTGCCGAGGCCGAGGACGGCGGAGCCGTCGGTGACCACGGCGACCGAGTTCCGCTTGATGGTGAGGCGGCGCGCGTCCTCCGGGTTCTCGGCGATCGCGGTGCACACCCGGGCCACGCCGGGCGTGTAGGCGCGGGAGAGGTCGTCGCGGTTGGCGAGCGCGACCCGCGAGCTCACCTCGATCTTCCCGCCGAGGTGCACCAGGAACGTCCGGTCGGAGATCTTGCGGACCTTCACCCCGGGCAGCTCGCCGAGCCGGTCGGTGATGTCGCTGGCGTGGTCGGCGGACAGCGCGTTGCAGGTGATGTCCACGACGATGCGGTCGGTGTGCGATTCGACGACGTCGAAGGCGGTGATGACGCCACCGGAACGCCCGACCGCGCTGGCGAGGTCCCCCGCGGCGCTGGCCGACGGCGGCGCCTCCACTCGAACCGTGATCGAGTAACCCGGACCTGGAACCGGCATGGCCACACCCCTGTCGCGCGTGAAGTTTCGCTTCGAGCGCCGGGCCTATGCACAGAACTCAGGTCTCCGGCAAGATCCGACACCCACCAAAGCCATTGAACTTCACCCGGCTGAGAAAAAGCCTAGAACTTTCTCCGATGTGATCGATATCCGGCACCGTTACCGACGAGTCGGTCTTGACAACCGGACCGGAACGCACGACGGCCCCGGGTCCGCTGGGGACACCGGGGCCGGGGCGGCGCGGCTGGGCCGCTACTCGCCGGAAGTCACTTGTTGATCTCCGTGACGGGGTGCTCGTACGGGAACGTGCCCTCGTCGTAGGGGAAGGTGACGTCGCCGAACGGGGACAGCGCGCCCTGCTTGTCGGCGACCAGCTCGCTGACCGGGTGCTCGCCGTCGCCGACGTGCGGCCACGTCGGGTCGATGCGGTCCTTCTTCGCGTTGCCACCGGCCACGGTCATCCTCCGGGAAAGTCGTCGTGGGCGTACGACCACCAGTTTGCCCGATCCGGCGCGGCGGGCGAACCCCGGCCCGGCGGATGCGGCGCGGATCATCGCCCGAGGTCGGGCCGTGCCGGTTCGACCACGATGCGGACGGGTGCGCAGGGCCGACTCGGTATCGTGGCGGAGATGGCTTCTCTCGCGGACTTCCTGCGCGCACGCGGCGACGAGGAACTCACGGATCTGCTGCGCACGCGGCCTGATCTGGCCACGCCCCCGCCCGCGGACATCTCCGTGCTGGCCACCCGCGCCGGGGTGCGTTCCTCGGTGGCCAGGGCCTGCGAGGACCTGGACGCGTTCGCGCTGTCCACCTTGGAGGCCCTGGTGCTGCTGGACGCGGACGCCGCACCGGTCCCGCTGGACGCGGTGGCCGAGCTGCTCGGCGCGGACGTCACCCCGCAGCGGGCCCGCCGGTCGGTGTCGGAGCTGCGCCGCCGCGCGCTGGCCTGGGGCGAGGACGACGAGCTCGCGGTGGTGCCGACCGCGCGGGAGGCGCTGCCGACGTTCCCCGCCGGGCTGGGCCGCCCCGCCGACGGGCTCACCGTCGAGGGCGCCCGCACCGCGCTCGCCGAGCTGGACGAACCGGAGCGGGAGCTGGTGGGCAAGCTCGCCGGGCCGAAGCCGATCGGGCGCACCAAGGACGCGGCGCGCGCGGCCACCGACGCCGACGCCACCCCGGTGCAGCGGCTGCTCGCGAAGGGCCTGCTGCTGCGCCGCGACGACGAGACGGTGGAACTGCCGCGGCAGCTGGCGTTCGCGATCCGCGGCGACCACCCGATGGGGCCGGTCGAACCGGAGGAACCGCTGCTGGACCTCGTCGAGCACGACCGGTCCGCAGTGGACTCCACGGCGGCCGGCGAGGTGCTGGAACTGCTGCGGCACCTGGAATCGCTGCTGCACCTGTGGAGCGAGGACCCGCCGGACGTGCTGCGCTCCGGCGGCATCGGGGTGCGGGACGTGCGCCGCGCGGCGAAGGCGCTGGAGGTCGACGAGGCGCGGGTGTCGCTGCTGGTGGAGCTCGCGGCGGCCGCGAACCTGATCACCGCCGCCGAAGGCGCGGAACCCCGCTGGACGCTCACCTACGGCGCCGACACCTGGCTGGCGTCCGGCCCGGAGCAGCGGTGGGCCCCGCTGGCGAAGGCCTGGCTGGACCTGCCCCGGCTGCCCGGGCTGATCGGGGCGCGCGACGAGAAGGACCGGCTGCTCGGTCCGCTGTCCGAGGAGCTGCGCCGCCCGACCGCACCGCGCGACCGGCTGCGCGTGCTGGGCGTGCTCGACGAGCTCCCCGGCGGGCACGGGGTGCGCAGCGCGGAGGACGTGGCCGCGGTGCTCGCCTGGCGAGCTCCCCGCCGCGGCGGGCGGATGCGGGACGACCTGGTGCGCTGGACGCTGCGGGAGGCGACCGCGCTGGGCGTCGTCGCGCTCGGCGCGCTGTCCGGTGCGGGCCGCGCGGTCCTGTTCGACGGGCCGGGCGCGGCCGCGCAGGTGCTCACCTCGGCGCTGCCGGAACCGCTGGACCACGTGCTGGTGCAGGCCGACCTGACCGTGGTGGCGCCGGGCCGCCTGGAACCGGACCTGGCCGCGGACCTGAAGCTCGTGGCCGACGTCGAATCGGCGGGCAGCGCCACCGTGTACCGGGTCGGCGAGAGCAGCGTGCGCCGCGCGCTGGACGCGGGCCGCACCGCCGACGAGCTGCACGCCCTGTTCCGGGACCGCTCCCGCACCCCGATCCCGCAGGGCCTCACCTACCTGATCGACGACGTGGCGCGCCGGCACGGCAGGCTCCGCGCCGGCACCGCCTCGGCCTTCCTGCGCTGCGACGATCCGGTGCTGCTGGCCGAAGTCCTGGCCAGCCCGGGAGTCGGCGAGCTGGAGCTGCGCCGCATCGCACCGACGGTGCTGGTGAGCCCGCTGCCGCTGGTGGAGGTGCTGGACGGCCTGCGCGCCGCCGGTTTCGCGCCCGCCGCCGAAGGGCCCGACGGGCAGATCCTGGACCTGCGCTCCGACGGTCTCCGGGTCCGCGGCCGGGTCCGCACCGCGCAGCAACCGGCGCTGCCCGCGCCGCCCGGGGAGGAGCAGCTGGCGGAGATCGTCGCGCAGCTGCGGTCCGGGGACCGGGCCGGCTCGGTGCGCCGCGGCAGCGCGATGCGCCCGGAACGCGGCAGGCCCAGCGCGGAGGCCACCCTGCAGCTGCTGCGCGACGCGGCGGCGCGGCAGCGCAGCGTGTGGCTCGGCTTCGTGAACTCGAACGGCGTCGCCAGCCAGGTCGTGGTGCTCCCGGTCAGCGTCGGCGGCGGGGTCCTGCAAGGGGTGGACCGCGGCAGCGGCGAGCCGGGCCGGTTCCCGCTGCACCGCATCACGTCGGTGGCGGTGGTCGAGGACTGAGCCGCGGGCCGAGCGCGATCACACGTCGGGGCGAGGCGGGAATGCGCGGTCGACGGCTCCGGTGAGCGGCGGGGCGGTGCGGCGCGGGTCCCCGCGGCCGGGAACGGCCGCCCGCGCGCTGCTACCGCGGAGAACCGGCGCGCTCGGCGCCGGACCGGCGAGCGCGCCCGCGCACGGCGCGCCGCTCGGTTCGTCCTCCTGGAGCGCGGCCTCCCTCCCCAGAGGGCCGCTGCTCCGGGACGTCAGCCCTTGGCTTGGGACTGGGACGCGGGCATCGCGAGGCGCTGGCGCATCGCGTGCTCGACCAGGGTGATCAACGCCTGCTTGGTGGACTGCCGGTTGCGGGCGTCGCAGGAGATCATCGGCACCGACTTGTCGATCGTCAGCGCCTCCCGCACGTCCTCCATGTTGTGGTGCAACATGCCGTCGAACGTGTTCACCGCGACGACGTACGGCAGCTGCCGGTCGTCGAAGAAGTCGATCGACGCGAACGCGTCCGCCAGGCGGCGGGTGTCCACCAGCACGATGGCACCGATCGCGCCCTTCACCAGGTCGTCCCACATGAACCAGAACCGGTGCTGCCCGGGGGTGCCGAACAGGTACAGGATCAGGTCGGAGTCGAGCGACACCCGGCCGAAGTCCATCGCCACCGTGGTGGTGACCTTCCCGGGCGTCGAGCTGAGGTCGTCGACCCCCACGCTCGCCTCGGTCATCACCGCTTCGGTGGTCAGCGGCATGATCTCGGAGACCGAACCGACGAAGGTCGTCTTGCCGACGCCGAAGCCGCCGGCGACGACGATCTTGGTCGAGGTCTTGCCGCTGCTTTGATTGTTCATGATCGCCCGGGGATCAGAGCTTCCGGAGGCCACTGAGCACCCTCTCCAAGAATTCCATCGACGGTCCGTCTCCCACGACCATGCCGTTCTCGTGAATGAGGACCAGGCCTAGTCCGGCCATGTCACCGATCAACACCCGCACCACGCCGAGAGGCAGCCGCAGATGGGCGGCGACCTCGGCGACCGACCGGGCCTCCACGCAGAGCCCGCAGATCGAGCGGTGCTCAGGCGTCGCCGGGTTGCTTTGCCCCCGGCCGCGCTCGCTGGTGGAGACCAGCGTCTCGATGGCAAGATCATAATCGGTGCGCGTGCGGCCCCTCGTGCGGGCATAGGGTCGCACCAGCGAGCCCGTTTCCTGCATCTCCCCGTGGTCCACCGGACCACCGGGAATGGCCGGCATCGAACCGGAGATCGACGGCAGCGAGCCCGACACCGGCGGCATGGACTGCGACAGGGACGGCATCGAACCGGACGGCGGCCCGCCGTCGTAGCGGCCCTGGCCGCGGGTGCCCGCCTGCGAGTCCCAACCGGAACGGTCCCGGCCCTGGCCGGCGCCCGGCCGGCTGTGCCCGTACGGGACGTCCAGCGGTGAACCCTGGTCCGGGTTCGGCACCGAGCCGGACGACACCGACGGCATCGAGGAGGACGACATGCCGGAACCGAACAGGTCGGCACCGGGCCCGCCGAACAGCGCACGGCTGTAGTCGGACCCGCTCGACGAGCCCGGCCACGAGTCCGGTTGGCCACCGCGCGGGTCGTCGAGGAAGTCGTCCTGCCAGGAATCGGCGCCGCCGTGCCGGTTGTACGACCGGAACGGGTCGCCGTCCCAGTTCGAGTCGGGACCCGACGTCATGGCGAACCCCCCTCACACGTCGCCGAACCACACGGCACGGCGAGCGTCATCGCCGGACCATGCCCTGCAGCTGCGCGCGGAGCTCCGGCGTCAGCTGCTTGCCGACCCGCTCCACGAGCAGGGTCATCTCGTAGGCCACCAGGCCGATGTCGGCGTTCGGAGCCGCCAGCACCGCGAGGCAGGAGCCGTCGCTGATGGACATCAGGAACAGGTAGCCCTGCTCCATCTCCACCACGGTCTGCGTGACGTCGCCCGCCTCGAAGCAGCGGGCGGCGCCCTGCGTGAGGCTGACCAGGCCGGAGGCGACCGCGGACAGCTGCTCGGCGCGATCCCGCGGCAGGCCCTGCGAACCTGCCAGCAGCAGGCCGTCCGCGGAGACCACGACGGAGTGCGCGACGCCGGGAACCCGGCGCACGAAATCGGTGATCAGCCAACTGAAGCTGTTCTGGCTCATGGGTTGCTGGACGGACCCGGTCACTCCTGCTCCTCGGGACGGCTCGGGGTCGAGCGGGGCGGTTCGGTCGAGACTGGTTCTGCCTTTGCGTGCCTACCACGCCGGACGCCGCTCTGGAAGTTCGACATCCGTCCGCGGACGGCGTCGGCCGAGCGCGGCGCGGCCGGTTTCACGGGTGCTGGAGACTGCGAACGAGGTGCGGCAGAGCCCGGCACCAGGTTCGACTTGGGAACCCGCTTGGGCAGCCCGGCGGCAGTGGTCTCCTGGGTTTGGCGGGTTTGCGCCACCAGTGCTTCGGCGGCCTGCCAGCCCACATCCGCCGAACCCCAGCCCGGGTCGTGCGGCCCGGCCAGGATGTGCCCGCCGGTGTCCGCGCGGCTCTCGCCGCCGGCACCGGACGAGCCGGTCGTGTCGAGCGGGTCCGAACCGGACAGCGGCTCGGCCTGCTTCTCCTCCGCTTCCCGGCGGGCCTTGCGACGGCCGGTGGCCGGCGCCGGTTCCTCCGGGGACTCGGGAGCTTCCGCGGCGGTCTCGGCGTCGAGCGGCATCGAACCGGCGCTGGGGGCGGTGGCCTCCGGGGTCGGTTCGTCGCTGCCCTCCCGGAACCACTGCGACAGCACCGCCTCGTAGATCGGCAGCCGCTCCGTCGGAGCGTCGTCGCCTTCGCGGCGGGCCTGGTGCGCGTAGCCCAGCGGCGGCGGGGTCGTCCCGGCACCGTTGGTGCCCGCGGCCTGCTCCGGTTCCGCCGGGGCGCCTGCGCCCCAGTCGAAGTCGTCCGGGGGAAGGCTGATCTGCTGGGTCTTCTCCGCCTCGTACGGGCTGTGGAAGAGGTCCTGCGGTCCGCTCTCGGCCCGGCCCAACGTCGTCGTCACGTCCTCACCGAGCTGCGGCGCGTCCAGGCCGGGCGGGACGCCGCACTGGCCGTCGAAGTCCGGGTCGCGGGTCTCCTCGTTCGGCCAGACCTCGGAGGTCTGCTCGGCCGGACGGGGAGCCTGCGGCTCGGCGTCGCGGATGGCGGCCTGCTCGGCGGTGTGCCAGCGCGGCACGTCGGTCACGCCGAACGAGTCGCCGGTGGCGACGCGGAACGAGTAGTCGCCGGGCGCCGATTCCTCGGCGGCCTGCTGCTCCTCGTCGGCGTCCTGCCATTCGACGTCCTGCTGCTCGACCTCCGGCTCGCGGGTCGCGGCCGGTTCGGGCCGCTCCGGTTCCTCGGCCGGGGCCGCGAAGTCGAGGTCCGGCACCGGGTCGTCGTCCTCGGTGATCCACACCGGGGAGACGTGCGTCTTCTCGATCCCGCCGTGCCCGTTGCCGCTGACCGGCACCTGCGAGGTGCGGGACTGCTCGGCGGGCTGCTCCAGCTCCGCCGGGTCCACCGGGGACAGCTGCGAGGAGGAGTCCGCGGCGCGCCCGTTCGCGGCGGCACCGCCGAACGCGGCGGCCAGGCCCAGGTTCGTGCCGGTGTCGGCCGAGTCCCGGTCGTCCGCGGCGACCCGCTGCACGTCGGGCATCGGCCGCGGGCCGTCCGGGGTCAGCTGCACCACGAACTCGCCGGAGACGCGGACGCTGGCGGTCACGCCGCCTTCCAGGTCGCCGTTGTTGCGCAGGTCCACCCGGATGTCGTGGCGGCGGGCCAGCTGCCCGACCACGTACAGGCCCATCCGGCGGGACACCGCGACGTCGATCTCCGGCGGCCGGGTGAGGCGCTCGTTGATCTCGCCGAGCTCGGCGGCGTCGATGCCGACACCGCGGTCCCGGATCTCCAGCACCAGTTCCTGCCTGCGGTAGGCGGTGCGGACGGTGACCTCGGTGTCCGGGTTGGAGAACACCGTGGCGTTCTCCAGCAGCTCCGCCACCAGGTGCACGAAGTCGTTGACCACGCGGCCCTGGATGGCCAGGTCCGGGGAGTCGGCGACCGAGACGCGGGTGTACTGCTCCACCTCGGACACCGCGGCGCCCACGACCTCGGTCAGCGGGACCGGGCGCATCATCCGGCGCGTCAGGTCGGTGCCGCCGAGGATCAGGAGGTTCTCGTTGTTCCGGCGCATGCGGGTCGCCAGGTGGTCCAGCTCGAACAGGCTGGAGAGCTGGTCCGGGTCCTGCTCGTCCTGCTCCAGCCGGTCGATCAGGGACAGCTGCCGCTGCACCAGGGTCTGGCTCCGGCGGGCCAGGTTCACGAACAGGTCGTTGACGTTGTTCCGCAGCAGCGCCTGCTCGGACGCCAGTCGCAGCGCCTGCGAGTGGACCGCGTCGAACGAGCGGGCGACCTTGCCGATCTCCTCCCGGCTGTAGACCGGGATCGGCTCGATCTGCGCGAGGCCGCCGCCGCCCGAACCGGACTCGTTCAGGATCGCCCGGACCGCCTCCGGCAGCCCGCGGTCGGCCACGTCCAGCGCCGAGCGGCGCAGGGTCCGCAGCGAGCCCAGCAGGGACCGGGCCACGACCAGGGCGACCGCCAGGGCCACGACCAGGGCGAGCAGGGTCGCCACGCTGATCGCGATGGTGCGCTGCTGGGCGCCCGCCGCAGCGTCGTCGGCCGCGGCGTCGAGGCTGTCGTGCAGCTTGCCGCCGACCTGGTCGATCAGGTCGACGCTGGTGTTCGCGACCTTGTCCCACTCCTGCGCGTCCAGCGAGTTCAGCGG
This sequence comes from Saccharopolyspora sp. 7B, assembly GCF_020177435.1. NCBI lineage: Bacteria > Bacillati > Actinomycetota > Actinomycetes > Pseudonocardiales > Pseudonocardiaceae > Saccharopolyspora > Saccharopolyspora sp. 7B. The sequence continues at coordinate 39,298 of NZ_JAIUKC010000053.1, forward strand.
CTGGACGCCGCTGTCGAAGGCGAGCGCGCTCTGCGACATGCTGTTCGCGCGGTCGACGTCGGCGCCGGTGACGCTGTCCTGGTAGAGCTGCCGCTGGGCCTCGGTGGCGACCGCGTTGAAGTCGCTGACCGCGGTCTCGATCCGCGCTTCGGCGGCCAGCAGCTCCCGGTTCTGGTCGGTGCGGAACTGGCCGGCCCGGATCGCGTCGTTGAGCAGCGCGGCGCGGAGCGAGGCCGCTTCCTGCGCGTCGGCGATCGCGTTCGTGGCCAGCGTCAGCCGCAGCAGGTTGGAGTCGGAGATGTTGCTGACGCCCTGCTGGCCGAGGTCGAGCAACGAGTCGATGCTCTGGCTGTAGGTGCGCAGCACGCCTTCCGGCGGGTACTGGGTGTTGTCCACCGAGTCGCGCAGGCTGGCGAGCCGGCTGTTCAGGTTGTCGGCGGCGATCCGGTACTCGGAGGCGATCGAATCGTCGTAGCCACCGATCAGGCCCCGGAACTCGTCCAGCTCGGCGTCGACCTTGGTGCGGACGTCCGCCAGCGGTGCCGCGTCCCCGGACCGGCCGCCGGCGACGTAGGAGACCGAGAGGTCCCGCTCGCGCTGCAGCTCGTGGGTCAGGTCGTCGGCCGCCCGCTGCAGGTTCACCTGCTGGTGGGTCTGGTCGAGCCGACGGGCCTCGCTCACCCCGTCGTAGATGTGCAGGCCGCCGAACACGATCGCGCTGAGCAGCGGGATCAGCAGGACGGCCAACAGCTTGGTGCGCAGTCGCCAGTTGCTCAGCCGCCAGTCGCCAGGACCGCTGTCCTGACCGCTCCGCAGCTGGGCGGAACCCATGCTCAGCGAAGCGCTTTGACTTTCGGTGCCGAGCGACTGACCTTCGGTGCCGAGCGCCTCGCCCATGTGGTGGATACCGGCGTCCGCCTGCTCCGTGCGGCTCAGGCGCTCGCGACCTGTGTCTCCTCGGGCCACTCCAGGCTTCCTCTTCCGACAGCAGCGGAGGCTCGCACCGCTCACGAAAAATCTACACTTGCACCGTGCTCCGGACCGAACCCGCAGTTCAGCGGGCCGATTCTGGACGCTGGGCGCTGCCTGGCACCCGTTGTGACGGTACCGGGACGCCTCGCGTTCCAGCGCAGCACAGGGTACTTGCGACGACCGTCGACGGGGAAGTGGGTAAGGACACGGAAGGTAACGGAACCGGGTGCCACTTTCACTCGAAAGAGGAGCGGCGGCACTGTTGATTTTGCCCGTCACTCACCGTGTCCGTCGGGCGCGCCGAAAATCCGAAACGCCCGACCTACCACCCGTTCGGGCTATCACCTAGGCTCACGACCGGCTTCGCGGCTCCGCGAGTCCTGGTCGACGACGACCACGTCGAGCAACCGTCCGACAAGTACTGGGAGCACCTTAGAGCCGCGCTCGGCACCACCGTCGCCTGGGTGATCATCATCGTTCCCACCAGCGACGACGGTGGCGGTGTGGACCGTTCGCAGCACGCGGTTCGGCCACCTGCCGACCGGCTCCCCGGCACGTACCGCTCCCGGCCACCGCACGCCGCCCACGCGAGGAGAAGCAGTCAGGATGCGCACCGCCGCCGACCGCGACACCGGCCCCCGCCAGGATCCCGGCGCACCACCGGAGAGGAGCTGACCGGTGGCCCGACTCGCTCGCGGCCTGGCCGGACTGGCCGGCCTGCTGGTGCTGTGGGAGCTGTGCTGCGCATTCGGCCTGCTCGACGCCCGGTTCGTGCCGCCGCCCTCCGTCGTGGGTCCGCGCATCGCGGAACTGCTCGGCGGTGACGCCGACTTCGTCCTCGACACCATCGCGACCGTCCTGACCTTCCTCATCGCGCTCGCGCTGGCCGCGGTCATCGCGATCCCGCTGGGCCTGCTGCTCGGCAGCGTGCGGCCCGCCCGGGTCGCCGGGCTGACGGTCGTCGAGTTCCTGCGCCCGCTGCCCGCGGTGGCGCTGCTGCCGCTGTTCATGCTGCTGCTCGGCGCCGGACCGGAAACCAAGATCACGCTGGCCACGTACGCCGCGCTGTGGCCGATCCTGTTCAACACCATGTACGCGCTGGACGAGATGGACCCGCTCTACACCGACCTCGCGCGGTCCTTCGGGTTCGGCCGGGTCCGCACCATGTTCACCGTCGCGCTGCCGCACGCCGCGCCGTTCATCGCCACCGGCATCCGCATCTCCGCGTCGATCGCGCTGGTCGTGGTGGTCGTCGTCGAGCTCATCGCGGGCGGGGCGCGCGGCGTCGGCACCTTCATCCTCGAAGCCAGCAGCGGCGGCGGGCGGATGGACCTGGTGCTGGCCGGGACCGTGATCGTCGGCGCCATCGGGTATCTGATCAACTCCGGGCTGCAGCAGCTGCAGCGCAGGCTGTTCGGCTGGACCGCGAGCCGGGAGGAACTGTGACGGCACAACGGACCGCCCCCACCGCCGCGCCGGTCGCCGGCGTGCGGAACTTCCTGGGCAAGTGGGGCCTGCTGCTGGTCCTGCTGGTGCTGTGGGAGCTCGCCACCCGCGCCGCGGGCAACGTGTACTTCCTGCCGCCGACCGAGATCGTGGCGCACGCCTGGCAGATCTGGCTGACCGGCCCCGCCTCCCGGCTGTGGCTCACCGACGCGGTGTTCCGCGACGTGCTGCCCAGCCTGGGCAGGCTGTTCGGCGGCTGGCTGATCTCCGGGGCGATCGGCGTCGTCCTCGGCATCGCGCTCGGCCGCTCCCGCAAGGCCGCGGAGTACGTCGGGCCGCTGCTGGACTTCTTCCGCTCGCTGCCCACCCCGGCCCTGGTGCCGCTGTTCCTGGTGCTGTTCAACCTGGGCACGCCGATGCAGCTGGCCACGATCGTCTTCGGCACGGTGTTCACCGTCGTGCTCAACACCGCCGACGGCGCGGCCTCGGTCGACTCCGTCAAGGAGCAGACCGCGCTGGCGTTCCGGATCAGCCGGTGGGACTGGTGGACCCGGATCGTGCTGCCCGCCGCCGCGCCGAAGATCTTCGCCGGGCTGCGGGTCAGCCTCTCGCAGGCGCTGATCCTGATGGTCGTCTCCGAGATGGTGGGCGCCAGCAGCGGGCTCGGCTTCCAGCTGGTCTACGCCCAGCAGCAGTTCGAGTTCCCCGACCTGTGGGCGGGGATCGTGCTGCTGGCGCTGCTGGGATACCTGCTCAACACCGGCCTGCTCGCGGTGCAGCGGCGCGCGCTGAGCTGGCAGCAACGCTCCGACCAGCCCGCCCAAGCGAAAGGATGACCCGTGAGCACGATGCTGGAAGTGACCGGGCTCGGGCACACCTACCCCGGCAAGCAGCGGCACGTCGCCATCGAGGAGCTGGGCTTCACCGTCCGCACCGGTGAGCTGGCCTGCATCGTCGGCCCGTCCGGCTGCGGCAAGTCGACGCTGCTGCGGCTGATCGGCGGGCTGCAGCGCCCCACCTCGGGGCGGGTCGAGCTGCACGGCACCGAGATCGACGGGGTCCCGGACGATCTCGCCGTGGTGTTCCAGGACTACGGCCGCTCCCTGTTCCCATGGCTGACCGTCCGGGGCAACGTGGAGTTCCCGCTGCGCACCCGGTCGGTGAACCGGCGCGAGCGGGCCGAGGAGGCGCTGGCCCAGGTCGGGCTGGCCGACGCGGCGAAGAAGTACCCGTGGCAGCTCTCCGGCGGCATGCAGCAGCGCGTCGCGATCGCCCGCGCGCTGGCCACCCGCCCCGCGCTGCTGCTGATGGACGAGCCGTTCGCCTCCGTCGACGCGCAGACCCGGTTCGAGCTGGAGGACCTGCTGCTGTCGGTGCGCGAGCAGCACGGCAGCACGATCCTGCTGGTCACGCACGACATCGACGAGAGCATCTACCTGGGCGACCGGGTGCTGGTGCTGTCCAAGTCGCCCGCGACGGTGGTGGCGGAGCTGGACGTGCCGCTGGGGTCCCGACGGGACCAGATCGGCACCCGCGCCTCGGCGGAGTTCGTGCGGCTGCGCAGCCAGGTGGCCCGGTTGCTGCACTCCCCGGGCGCCCAGGAGACCGCGGAGATCGCCGCCCACGAGGGTTGACTCCCCGCGCGCTTTCTGGTCCACACCTGATTGCGGAACGTGGTCGAACCACACTCGAACGAGGGACTTTCAGGCACCATTCCATGCCCGTTCCCGCATTGGCCGAATGCGTGGAACCAGAATTACCCAGCAGTGCCGGTCACTCTCCGAATACGGCGCCGCGAGGGGTTCGGGAAAAGTCTGGGGAAAATCCCCGACTTTCCCGTTCCGCCTCGCGCCGACCAATATCCACGGGGGTTTTCCCTCGAATCAAGCGGGAACGATCAATACAGTTTCCGCGCGCTCGCCGCGACCGGCACGTGCAGCACCGTCGGACCCTGCTCCGCCATCGCCGCGGGCAGCTCGCGCTCCAGCTCGTCGAGGTCGGCGACCCGGCGCGCCGCGCAGCCCAGGCCGCGGGCGACGGCGACGAAGTCGATGCCGCCGAGCTCCACGCCGGGCAGCTTCCCGCCGTTCTCCGTCTCGCCGAGCACCCGCACCGCCGCGTACTCCTCGTTGTCCAGCACCAGCAGCGTCAGCGAGGCGTGCTCCTTCGCCGCGGTCCACAGCGCCTGGATGCCGTACATGCTGGCGCCGTCGCCGATGACGCCCAGCACCGGCCGGGACGGGGCGCCCAGCGCCGAGCCCACCAGCGCGGAGATCCCGTAACCCAGCGCACCGCTGGCGCCCGCGTGGAAGTCCTGGTCCGGCGAGTCGAACGGCAGGTGCCGCTGGATCGTCTGCTTGTGCGTGGGGGCTTCCGTGACCACCACCGCGTTCTCCGGCAGCAGCTCGCGCACCAGGCTGATCACGTGGTCGGCGGCGGGCGGGGTGCTCAGCGGCGGCAGCTCCGGGCGGGACCAACCCCGCGCGACCGGCCGGTCCGAGCGCTCCACCTCCGGCAGCAGCTGCCGCAGCGCCTGGGCCAGGCCCGCGTGCACGCCCCGCAGGTGCCGGGCGCGCGCCAGGATCTCCGGGTCGTCGCTGATCACGAAGCCGCGCGGGTGCGGGTGCTCCGGTTCGCCGCGGTAGACGTGGTAGGTGAACGCGGGCGCCCCGAACACGGTGACCAGGTCGTGGTCCCGCAGCGCCGCGGCCACCGCGGGCTCGGCGGGCTGGAGGAACCCGGCGAACTGCGGGTGGGTCTCCGGGAACGAGGAGCGGGACACCATCGGCGAGATCCACACCGCGGCCCCGGTCCGCTCGGCCAGCTCCACCAGCTCGGCGACCGCTCCCGCCTCGACCACGGCGGGACCGACGACGAAGGCGGGGCGCTCGCAGTCGCGCAGCGCGGCCGCCAGCTCGGCGATGACGGCCGGGTCGGCGGCGGGCGGGGAGATCGGCTGCGGCGCCTCCACCGGCTCGCCCGGCTCGTCCCAGTCGTCGGCGGGCACCGACAGGAACACCGGGCCGCGGGGAGCCTGCATCGCCATCTGGTACGCCCGGACCAGCGCCAACGGCACGTCAGCGGCCCGGGCCGGTTCCAGCGACCACTTCACGTACGGCTTGGGGAACTGCGCGGCGTCGGTGGCGCCGAGGAACGGGTCGTGCGGCAGCAACCTGCGGGTCTGCTGGCCGGCGAGCACGATCATCGGGGTGCGGTTGCGGTAGGCGCCGAACACCGCGCCGAGCGCGTGGCCGAGCCCGCCCGCCGAGTGCAGGTTCACCAGCACCGCGTTGCCGGTCTGCTGGGCGTAGCCGTCGGCCATCGAGGTCACGACGGACTCCTGCAGGCCCAGCACGTAGTGGAAGTCGTCCGGCCACCGGTCCAGGAACGGGACCTCGGTCGTGCCCGGGTTGCCGAACACGGTCGTCAGCCCGAGCTCGCGCATCAGGCCTCGCGTGACGTCGCGCACGGTGGGCATGTCTGCTGCCTCCATCACCATTCTCCTCAGCCGGGCCGGACATTCACGTATTTCCCTCAAATACGAGAAAAGCCGTCATCGAGCGGCACGGGACTACGCCGAGACCCGATGCAATTACGTTTGGTCACCAGGCACTAGATCACCTTGACACGCTCGGGTAAGTGCGATTCCAATCCTATTGCAGCCTGTTATGCAGGCCTGACGTGGGCTTCCGGCGCCACCCCGCTCGGCTAGCTTCGTTCACCGTTCCACATCGCTCGCCCGAGGAGGCACCCCCGCATGCCGAGCAGACCGACCGGATCCGCACCACGTGGAACCCGGCGGCGCGTCGTTCGCGCGCTGCTGTCCATCGCCACGATCGGCGTCTCGACGTTCGCCCTGAGCGGCTGCGGTCTGCTCAGCGGGTCCGACGGGGCGAGCGACGGCGGCAACGGCACCCTGGAGAAGACCACCGTCGTGGTGGGCTCGCTGCCCGCGCTGTCCCAGGCCCCCGTCGCGGTGGCGCAGGCGAAGGGCTACTTCGCCGAGGAGGGCCTGACCGTCAAGGTGCAGCCGGTGTCCGACGGCCCGGCCGCGCTGACCTCGCTGATCTCCGGGCAGAACGACGTGAGCCTCGGCAGCTACACGGCTCCGATCAAGGCCCAGGCCACCGGCGCCGCCGACCTGAAGATCATCAGCGAGATGATGATCTCGGTGCCGAACACGATGAACATCATGGTGCTGCCCGGCTCCAAGATCAAGAAGCCGGAGGACCTCGCCGGCGCCAAGATCGCCTACAGCGCGCCGGGCGCCATCACCGACATCGGCACCAAGGCCGCGCTGCAGGACCGGGGCATCAACGTCTCCGACGACCAGTTCGTGCGCTTCGGCTTCCCGGAGATGCTGCCTGCGCTGCAGAACGGCCAGATCGACGCCGCGGTGATGACCGAACCGTTCATCACCCAGGCCGCCAAGAACGCGGGCGCCGTGTCCATCATGGACGCCTTCTCGGGCGGGACCGCCGACTTCCCGGTGGCCGGTGCCATGACCACCGCGAAGTTCGCCGAGGAGAACCCGAACACGCTGCAGGCCTTCCAGCGGGCCGTGCACAAGGCGCAGGTCACCGGCCAGAACCGGGCCGAGGTCACGCCGCTGCTGCCGCAGTTCGCGAAGATCAGCCCGGAGCTCGCGCCGATCGTGGAACTCGGCAAGATCCCCACCTCGATGGACGCCGCCCGGCTGCAGCGCGTCGCGGACCTGATGCAGCGCTTCGGCCAGATCGACAAGCACATCGATGTGGCGCAGATGCTGGTCCAGCCGCCGCCGTTCGAGGACAATCCGACCGGTGGCGCGTGATCGCGCGCCGCTAGTCAGCTGAAGCCGGATCGCCGGCGGCCGGGGTGGGCCGCCGGCGAATCGCTGTCCGGCCCCGGTTCCCCCGCCCCGGCGAGGAGGCCCGGCCATGTCCGCTGCTCGACCACTCGGACGGTCAACGACCCGGCGCGGACTGCTCGCCGCCGCGGGATCGGCCGCGCTGCTCGCCACCGCCGGCTGCGGACTGCTCGGCGGCAGCCGGGTCAGCGGCGCCAACGACAAGGTCGAACAGGCCACCATCCGGGTCGGGACGCTGCCCACCACCGAGTACGCGCCGCTGGCGCTGGCCGTGCGACGCGGCTACTTCCAGCACGAGGGCCTCGACGTCCAGATCATCCCGGCCACCGACGGCAGCGCCGCGCTGAGCAGCCTCATCGGCGGCGACTACGACGTCGCGCTGAGCAGCTACGTCCCGCTGCTGGCCGCGCACGCCCGCGGCGCCGCCGACCTGCGGATCGTCGCCGACTCCGGGGCCGCCGCACCGGGCACGGCGGTCGTCGTGGTCCCGGCGGACTCCCCGGTGCGCGATCCCGCCGAACTGGCCGGGAAGGTCATCGGCGTCAGCGCCATCGGCACCGTCTCCGAACTGCTGGTGAAGGCCGGTCTGAGCACCCGCGGGGTCGCCGGTCGGGACGTGCGGCTCGTCCCGATGTCGTTCCCGAACATGCCCGCGGCGCTGGCGCAGGGCCGGTTGGACGCGGCGCTGCTCACCGAACCGTTCATCACCGTCGCCACCCGCGAGGGCAGCGCCCGCACCCTGTTCGACGCCGCGGTCGGCCCCGCCGAACGGCTGCCGCTGAGCGGGTACGGGGCGACCGCCCGGTTCGTGCGGGACAACCCGCGCACGCTCGCCGCGTTCCAGCGCGGCCTCACCCGCGCCACGCTGGAATCCCGGGACCGGCGGGTGGTGGAGCCGCTGCTGCCGGAGATCGCCCGGATCTCGCCGGAGGTCGCCGCCGAGACGAAGCTGGTCGACTTCCACACCGTGCCGGACGGGGCGCAAGTGCAGCGGGTCGCCGACCTGATGCACCGCTTCGGGTTCCTGGACCGGCCGCTGGACGCCGGGACCATGATCGCCGCGCACCCCTGACCGCCGACCGGTCCGAGGCGCCGGCGCGCCGGAAAAGGCGTGGCACCGCGCTGCGCGGAACTGGAAGATGGACGCGGGGCGGGCCCGGCGCGCCGAAGCGATCCACAGGCAGGCGACCACACCCGATGAACACCGGCTGGACCACCACCCCGCTCACCGCCGAACTGCTGCGCGGCGCCCTCGAGCTGGAACCGACCGAGCGCGGGCTGCGGCCGCACCGGCTGCCCCGCTGGGCCCGCGAGCAGTACACCGACCCGCAGCTGTCCATGGTCGAAGCGGAGACCGCGGGCGTGCGGCTGGTCTTCCGCACCGCCGCCACCGCGATCGAGCTGGAGACCACGCCCACCAAGCGCGGCATGGCGGGCGCCCCGCCCCGCCCGGACGGCTGCTACGACCTGCTCGTCGACGGCGAACTGCTCGCCCGCACCACCGTGCCGGAGGGCGACCGGATGATCCTCGACCCGGCGACCGGCACCGCCGACGTGCAGCCCGGGCCCAGCGGCACCGCCCGCTTCACCGGGCTGCCCGCCGGGGACAAGGACGTCGAGATCTGGTTGCCGCACAACGAGATGACCGAGCTCGTCGCCCTGCGCACCGACGCCCCCGTCGCGCCCGCCGCCGACCGCGGCCGACCGGTGTGGCTGCACCACGGCAGTTCGCTGAGCCACGGGTCCAACGCCACCGAACCCACCTCGACCTGGCCGGTGCGCGCCGCGCTGCTCGGCGGCGTCGAGCTGATCAACCTGGGGTTCGGCGGCAGCGCGCTGCTCGACCCGTTCACCGCGCGCACCATGCGCGACACCCCGGCGGACCTGCTCAGCGTGAAGTTCGGCATCAACCTGGTGGGCGGGGACCTGATGCGGCTGCGCGCGTTCACCCCCGCGGTGCACGGGTTCCTCGACACGATCCGGGAGGGGCACCCGGACGCGCCGCTGCTGGTGATCTCGCCGCTGCACTGCCCCATCCACGAGGACACGCCGGGGCCGGGCGCGGTGGATCTCAGCACCGGGGTGCTGAGGTTCCGGGCCACCGGGGATCCGGCGGAGCGGGCGCAGGGGAAGCTGACGCTGCGGGTGGTGCGGGACGAGCTGGCGCGGATCGTGCGGCAGCGCTCGGCATCGGACCCGAACCTGCGGTACCTCGACGGGGAGGAGCTCTACGGTCCCGCGGACTACGCGGAGCTGCCGCTGCCGGACGAGCTGCACCCGGACACCGCCGCGCACCTGCGCATCGGGGACCGCTTCGCGCAGCGGGCCGCGGCTCCCGGCGGCTTCTTCACCGCTCGCGCCGCGGGCTGACCACCCCGGCGGCCCGGCCGACGACCTCAGTAGAGGTGGCGCTGCTCGGCGGCCACGTGGACGTGGAGCAGGCGCGGGCCGTCCTCGGTGCGGGCCAGCGCCGCGTCCAGCTCCTGCGGGGTGCGGATGGTCTCGGCCGGGCAGCCGAGGCTGCGGGCCAGCGCCGCGAAGTCGGTGCCGCCCAGCTCCACCCCGGGCAGCTTGCGCCCGCCACCGGCCGCGCCGAGCACGGCGACCGCCGCGTAGCGGGCGTTGTCCAGGACCACGAAGGTGACCGGCGCCTGCTCTCGCACCGCCGACCACACCGCCTGGATGCCGTACATGCTGGACCCGTCACCGAGCAGCGCCAGCACGGGCCGGGACGGGTCGGCGATCGCGGCCCCCACCGCGGCGCCGATCGCGTAGCCCAGCGAACCGGAGGCGCAGGCGAAGAAGCCGCCGTCGCGGGAGGTGATCGGGAAGTGCTCGTGCAGGTCGTTGCGGTGGCTCGGCGCCTCCTCCACCACCACCGCGTCCGCCGGCCAGGCGGCGCGCAGCCGGGACAGCACGTACGCCGGGGGCAGCGGGGTCGCGGGCTCCGGCCGCGCGGGCCGGGCGCACGGCTCCGGTTCGGGCCGCCACTGCCCGGCCCCGGCGAGTTCGGCGACGCGGCGCACCGCGTGCGCGACGGAACCCAGCACTCCCCGGCCGCGGCGGGCGCGGGCGAGCACGTCGGGGTCGTCGTGCACCAGGAACATCTCGGGCAGCTCGTCGACGGCCTCGCCCCGGTACACGTGGTAGGTGAACGCGGGAGCGCCCCACACCACCACCAGGTCGTGGGCGGCGAGCTCGGCGGCCAGCAGCCGTCGTTCCGGTTGCAGGAAACCGGCGAACCGCGGGTGGTCCTCCGGGAACGAGCAGCGCGCCGACAGCGGGGCCACCCACACCGCGGCCCTGGTGCGTTCGGCGAGCTCCACCAGTTCCGGCACGGCCCCTTCGTGGTCGACGGCCGGGCCGACGACGAACGCCGGGCGCGCGCAGCCGTCGAGGGCGGCGGCGAGCTCGGCGGGGGGCGGCGGGGGGGGGGGGGGGGGGGGGGGGGGGGGGGGGGGGGGGGCGGGGGGGGCGGGGGGCGGGGGGAAGTGGGGGGACGGGGGTGTGGGGGGAGCCGGTC
>NZ_JAIUKC010000053.1:50093-79704 GCF_020177435.1 Saccharopolyspora sp. 7B
CCGCCCCCGGGGGGGGGCGCGGGCGGGCCCCCCGACTACCGCCGGGCGCGCGCCGCCGGCGCGGGCGCCGCCCGCCGCGGCGCGCGCCGCCGGGTCCGGTGCCGGGTTCGGGGTGGCCGGGCGGGCCGGGACGTCGGCGGCGGGCTGGCCCCAGTCGTCGGCGGGGATCGAGACGAACACCGGCCCCTGCGGCGCGGTCGTGGCCAGCCGGTGGGCGCGGGCGATCGCGGCGGGCACGTCGGCGGCGCTCGCCGGTTCGCAGCTGTGCTTCACGTACGGCCGCGGGAAGGTGGCCGCGTCGGTGGCGCCGAGGAACGGTTCGTCGAACACCAGCGTCCGGGTCTGCTGCCCGGCGGTGACGATCATCGGGGTGCGGTTGCGGTAGGCGGTGAACACCGAGCCCAGCGCGTGCCCGACGCCGCCCGCCGAGTGCAGGTTCACCAGCACCGGCGCCCGCCGCGACTGGGCGTACCCGTCGGCCATCGCGACCACGACGGACTCCTGCAGGCCGAGCACGTAGCGGAAGTCGTCCGGCCAGCCGGTGAGGAACGGGACCTCGGTGGTGCCGGGGTTGCCGAACACGGTGGTCAGCCCCAGTTCGCGCAGCAGGTCCCGCGTGACGTCCCGGACCGTCCGCTCACCCATCCCCGACCTCCCGGCTCGACGTCCGGACCAGCCCAGCACACCGGCGCGCACCGGTCCAGGCTCAGTCCGTCAGCTTGAAGCAGAAGGTCTTGGGCGGGGCGGTGAACACCGAGTAGTTCGCGGTCCCCTCGGGGCAGGCCGATTCGCCCGCGGTGGTGTCGGCGGCGCCGACGACCTGGACGTCGGCGGCCGGGCTGCCGCACGGCACCTTGGTGTCGATGCCGGTCGGGATGGTGGCGCCCGCGCTGTCGGCGCCGGGCACCCGCTGGCAGTCGCCGACGACGACGTCCGGGATGAGGCACAGCCGGGTGCCGGCCCGGGTGATCTCGGAGTAGTCGCCGTCGCAGCTCGCGCCGCCGTGCTGGACCTGCACGATCCGGTGGTCGGAGTCCGCGGTGCCGCAGGCGGTCATCTCGTAGGCGAAGGTCCGCTCGGAGTCGTCGGTGACGGCCACGCACTCGCCCACCTGCGGGACGGCCTCGGCCATGCCGACCTGCGACCGCACGAAGGTGCCGGCCACCCCGAGCAGCAGCAGCGCCCCGCAGCCGAGGGCGGCGCCGAGCAGGCCGCGCCTGCGCTTCGGCGGTGGCCCGGCGGGCGCGAGGTGCGGCGGGCCGGGCCGGAGCGGACCGGGCGGGAGCGGGCTGGGCAGGAGCGGGCCGGGCGCGGGTGCGAGCGGGGTGAACCCGGGCAGCGGGCCGCCGTACTGCAGGCTCCCGTACCGCCGCCCCTGCTCCGGCCAGACCCGGTCCGGCTCGGCGCGGTCCCCGTGGTCGGCGCGGTCCTCGTGGTCGGCGTGGTCCTCGTGGTCGGCGCGGTCGCCGCGGTCCTCGTGGTCCGGCCAGCCGTGCGTCCGCCAGTCGTGGTCCTGCCAGCCGGGGTGCTGCTGGTCCGGCTGGGACGAGAACCCCCGCGGGCGACCCTGCGCGACCTGCGGGTGCCCGCCCGGCCGGCCCCACTCCGGTGACGACCCCGACGGCTGGACCGGCGAGTGCGGATCCTGCGGCGGAACGCTCACGAAGACACAACTCCTAAATGATCTACGACCGAGCGAAACCTAGCCGACGGCCCCGCGGGCCACGCAGGAACCGGCGGAAACGTTTCCTGAACCGTTCGGTTCCGACATCGCGGACGCCGCACCGGGGCGCCACCGGGGGCGGTGGAATACTGGTGCCCGGCCCAGCCGTTGTTCCCGCAGGCCGATCCACCTGCGCAAAGAACCGCCCAGCCCGAGGAGCCGCACCCGTGACCGACGGACCGCTCATCGTCCAGTCCGACAAGACCCTGCTGCTCGAAGTCGATCACGCCCAAGCCGACGAGGCCCGCGGCGCCATCGCGCCGTTCGCCGAGCTGGAACGCGCCCCCGAACACGTGCACACCTACCGGATCACGCCGCTGGCGCTGTGGAACGCGCGCGCAGCCGGGCACGACGCCGAGCAGGTGGTCGACGGGCTGGTCCGTTTCTCCCGCTACCCGGTGCCGCAGCCGTTGCTGGTGGACATCGTCGAGACGATGGGCCGGTTCGGCCGGTTGCAGCTCGCCCAGGACCCGGCGCACGGACTGGTGCTGGCCTCGCTGGACCGCGCCGTGCTCGAAGAGGTGCTGCGGAACAAGAAGGTCCAGCCGATGCTCGGCGCTCGCATCGATGACGACACCGTCGCGGTGCACCCGAGCGAGCGCGGCAGGCTCAAGCAGCTGCTGCTCAAGATCGGCTGGCCCGCCGAGGACCTCGCCGGCTACGTGGACGGCGAAGCGCACCCCATCGAACTGCACGAGGACGGCTGGACCCTGCGCGACTACCAGCGCCAAGCGGTGCAGTCGTTCTGGGCGGGCGGCTCCGGCGTGGTCGTGCTGCCCTGCGGCGCGGGCAAGACCCTCGTCGGCGCGGCCGCCATGGCCGAGGCGGGCGCCACCACGCTGATCCTGGTCACCAACACCGTCGCGGGCAGGCAGTGGAAGCGGGAGCTGATCGAGCGCACCTCGCTGACCGAGGAGGAGATCGGCGAGTACTCCGGGGAGAAGAAGGAGATCCGCCCGGTCACCATCGCCACCTACCAGGTGATCACCCGCAAGTCGAAGGGCGAGTACAAGCACCTGGAGCTGTTCGACTCCCGCGACTGGGGCCTCGTCGTCTACGACGAGGTGCACCTGCTGCCCGCGCCGGTGTTCCGGATGACCGCGGACCTGCAGTCCCGCCGCCGCCTCGGCCTCACCGCCACCCTGGTGCGCGAGGACGGCCGGGAGGGCGACGTGTTCTCGCTGATCGGGCCGAAGCGGTTCGACGCGCCGTGGAAGGACATCGAGGCGCAGGGCTGGATCGCGCCCGCCGACTGCGTCGAGGTGCGGGTGACGCTCACCGACGAGGAGCGCCTGCGGTACGCGACGGCCGAGGCCGAGGAGCGCTACAAGCTGTGCTCCACCGCCCGCACCAAGGCGCCCGTGGTGCGCGCCATCCTCGACCAGCACCCGGGCGAACCGGCGCTGGTCATCGGCGCCTACCTGGAGCAGCTGCACGAGCTCGGCGAGGCGCTGGACGCGCCGATCGTGGAGGGCTCCACGAAGAACAAGGAGCGGGAGAAGCTGTTCGACGCGTTCCGCAGCGGCGAGATCTCCCGGCTGGTGGTCTCGAAGGTCGCGAACTTCTCCATCGACCTGCCGGAGGCCTCGGTGGCGGTGCAGGTGTCCGGCACCTTCGGGTCCCGCCAGGAGGAGGCGCAGCGGCTCGGCCGGTTGCTGCGGCCGAAGGCGGAGCGCAAGCAGGCGCACTTCTACTCGGTGGTCTCGCGCGACACCCTGGACACCGACTACGCGGCGCACCGGCAGCGGTTCCTCGCCGAGCAGGGCTACGCCTACCGCATCGTCGACGCCGACGACCTGCTCGGTCCGGCCCTGCCGGACGTCGGTCCGCATGGCGGCTGAGGCCGGGGACCACGAGCGTCGCGGGACGGCCGATCGGTTGCGGTACCCGCCGCCGACGCCGCGGAGCGAGGTCGTATTTTCGTCGTCGTCGGTGAAACTGCCCGTGCCCTTCGCGGCACCGGTTACCGTTGCGACAGCACACGCAGCACTGGAGATCGGATGACCACCGAGAAGCACAACACCGCGATGGGTGGTGCGCACCGGTTCATCGGGCTGGCGGAGAACCTCGAACGTCACGCGGGCACCCCGACGGCCGCGGAGCCGCCCAACGTGCGCGGCGAGAACCGCGGCTACGGGCTGGTGTTCTTCCACCTGGAGCAGTACCACCTGAGCACCGTGATCAGCTCCGGGCTGCGGTTCCAGCCGCTGGGCGCGGATCCGGCGCAGGAGCTGGCGTGCACCGTCTACAAGGAACAGGCGGAGGCGGCCCGCCACCTGGTGGACGTGACGTCGGAGCTGCTGGTGCAGAGCGGCACGCACCTGGTGCCGGACCAGATCGTGCCGAACGAGGCCCCGCTGCTGCCGGACACCGAGTTCTACGGGGTGCTGGCGAGCGGGCATCCGCTGTTCCCGCCGGAGTTCACCCGCTTCACCGATCCCGAGGGCGTCGAGCAGCTGCAGGTGTACACGCTGCTGCCGGTGACCTTGGGCGAGCTGAACTACATCCTCGACAACGGGGTGACCGCGCTGCGCCAGCAGTGGGCCCGGTTCGAGGTCGACGTGTTCGACCTCGGCCGCCCCAGCGTCGCCTGACGCGCCGGATCCCGTTCGCACCGGCCGCCCCCGCGGGTGGCCGGTGCGTCACGTCGTGACCGGTGCGGGAACACCTGCACCGCCCACGACGTCATCGCACGTGCGTCCCGCTGCCCGCACGTGGCACCGGCAGGACGATGTGCGCGACAGGACGCCGTGGTGACGGCCGAGCGGAAGGAACGAACATGACCGCGAACGGGGCGACGATCAGCCTGGCCGAGCTCGACGCGGTCCGCGTGTACGGCCTGCCGATGCGCACCCGGTTCCGCGGCATCACCCGCAGGCACGGGGTGCTGCTCGGCGGCCCGGCGGGCTGGGGCGAGTTCTGCCCGTTCGAGGACTACACCGACGCCGAATCGGTGCCGTGGCTGGCCGCCGCCTTGGAGTCCTGCGCGGGCGACTGGCCGGAACCGGTGCGCGACGAGGTCCCGGTGAACTGCACCGTGCCCGCGGTCGGCGCCGAGCGGGCGCACGCCATCGCCGCCGCCTCCGGCTGCACCACCGCGAAGGTCAAGGTCGCCGAACGCGGCCAGGACCCCGGCGAGGACCTGGAGCGGGTCGCCGCGGTCCGGGACGCGCTCGGCCCGTCCGCCGCGATCCGGGTGGACGCGAACGCGGCCTGGGACGTGGACACCGCCATCGCCCGCATCGCCGAGCTGGACCGCGCCGCGGGCGGCCTGGAGTACGTGGAGCAGCCGAGCCCCACGATCGAGGACCTCGCCGCGGTCCGCCGCAAGGTGCAGGTGCGCATCGCCGCCGACGAGTCCATCCGCCGCGCCGAAGATCCGCTGGCGGTCGCGGTCGCCGAGGCCGCCGACGTGGCCGTGCTCAAGGCCGCGCCGCTCGGCGGGGTCCGGCGGGCGCTGCGGGTCGCCGAGGCGTGCGGCCTGCCCTGCGTGGTGTCCTCCGCGGTCGAGAGCAGCGTCGGGCTCGCCGCGCAGCTCGCGCTGGCCGGGGCGCTGCCGGAACTGCCGTTCGCCTGCGGGCTCGGCACCATGTCGCTGCTCGACGGCGACGTGGTCAGCGATTCGCTGGTGCCGCGCGGCGGGGTGCTCCCGGTACCGCGCCGCGCTCCGCAGCCCGACCCGGCGCGGGTCGCGGCGGCCACGCCCACCGCCGACGACCAGCGCCGCTGGCTGGACCGCCTGGTGCGGGTGCACGCGCTGCTCGCGTCGCGGTGACCGCCCTCCGAGCCGGGGTTGGCGGCGCGGTGGTTGGCTAGCGGCATGGAACGCACTTCTCCCCCGCTGGCCGAGCTGGTCCGCCGGTGGCAGCACGGGTGGGGCGTGGCGTGCGGGCTCGACCCCGCCGACGAGGCGGACGGTGCGCTGCACGTGCTGTCCGGCCAACCCGGCAGGCACCTGGAGAGCATCGTGCTCGACGCCGACGGCGACCCCGGTTCGCTGCGCCTGCACGCCGCGCAGGTCGCCGGATCACCGCACTCGGACTGGCTGACCGTGCCGACCACCGCGCCCGCCGCCGTCGAGGACGTGCTCAGCTCGGAAGGGCTCCGGCTCGCGCCCGCGCGCGAGCACTTCATGCGCACCGACCTGGCCGCGCACCCGCGGCGGGACGCCGCCCCGGAGTACGCCGTGGAGCTGGACCGGGAGGGCCCGGTGCTCGCGGCCCGGATCACCGACGAACGCGGGGATCCCGCCGCGCACGGCGTGATGGTGGTGCACGGGGACGTGGCCGTGGCGCACAACATCGCCACCTACCGCGCGCACCGCAGGCGCGGCCTGGGCGGGGCGCTGATGAGCGCGCTCGCGCGGGAGGCCGTCCACCTCGGCGCGGGAACCGGGCTGCTCACCGCGAGCAGGCAGGGCCGCCACCTCTACACCGCGCTGGGCTGGACGCGACTGGCCGGCGTGGTCGGCGCGGGCACCCGCACCCGCCGCTGACCAGCGGCGAGGCGCGGTTCACCGCCGGGCGCGCCTGCGGCGGAGGGCGCGCAGCAGGAGCGCCGCGGTCGCCACGGCGGCGGCCACCGGCAGCGCGCGCTTGAGCACCGGCGTGCCCGCCGCGCCGAGCAGGTCGATGGCTTCCTCCGACGGCGCCGGGCCGCCGGTGACCACGGCGTCCGCCCGGTGCGCGGAACCCCGCACGGCGGTGGTCGTGGCGGCCACCGCTTCGGCGGGCGCGGTCCGCTCCGCGGCGGCGGGCGAGGTGACCCGCCACGCCGGGTTCCGCCCCGCGCGGCCCGGGGGCCGTTCGCCGTTGTCCTGGTGGCCGGAGCGGTCCGGCGACCGGCGCGGCCCCGCTCCCGGGTCCGAGCGGTCCGGGCCGTCCGATCCGGCGCGGGACGCCTCGTCCTCCCCGGTGGTGCCGCCGGGATCGGACGCGGCGGGCCGGGCTCCGGAGCTCGCCGCGAGGCCCTCCCCGGCGCCGGTCCGCCCGCCACCGGGCTGGGAGGCCGGCGCGTCCTGCCCGGTCAGGCTCCGCGCCAGGTTCGCCGCGAACTGGTGCAGGATCTTCCCGCCCACCTCGGACATCAGGCCGCGCCCCAGCTGCGCCGGTTTCCCCGTCACCTTCAGGTCGGTGTCCACCGCCGCCGAGGTGCGGCCGTCCTCCTCGGTGAGCGTCACGGTCACCGTCGCCGCCGCCGTGCCGTTGCCCCTGGCGTCCTTGCCGCCCGCGTCGATCACGACCCGCCGCGTCGATTCGTCGACCTCCTGGAACGAGCCGGATCCCTTGTACAGCAAGGAGATCGGGCCCAGCTTCACCTTCACCGAGCCGGTGAAGCGGTCGCCCTCGGCGGAGGTGAGCGTGGCACCGGGCATGCACGGGGCGACCCGCTCCGGATCGATGATCGCCGGCCAGGCCACGTCGACCGGGACCGGGACGGTGAAGTGGTGCTGCATCTGCACGGGACAGGCCCTCCTGGTAGATCGCCGCACGACGTGCGGGGCGGAGCTCGGCGGCCGGTGACCGACCCCGCGCGCACCGCCGGGCACCCGGGTTCCGGTGCGCGCCGGGCGCACCGGCCCGTCCATTCCTACACCCCGGCGGCCGCGGCCACCGCTCGTCCGGTGAGGACCTGCGCGAGGTGTTCCCGGTAGTCCACGTCGGCGCTCGCGTCCGCGGCGGGGCTGGTCCCCTCGGTGGCGAGCTCGGCGGCGCGGCGGATCGCACCCGCTTCGGCCGGGGCGCCGACCAGCGCCCGCTCCACCCCGAACGCGCGGATCGGCACCGGCCCCATGTTGGTGAGGCCGACGCGGGCTTCGGCGATCGCGCCGCCGTCCACCCGCACCGCGGCGGCCACGCCGACCATCGACCAGGCCTGGGCGACCCGGTTGAACTTCTCGTAGTGCGCCGACCAGCCCGTCCACTTCGGCAGCCGCACCTCCACCAGCAGCTCGTCCGGTTCCAGTGCGGTGGTGAACAGGTCGGTGAAGAACTCGGCGGCCGGAACGGTCCGCCGCCCGTCCGGCCCGGCGAGCACCAGTTCCGCGTCCAGCACCAGCGCGGGCGCGGGCAGGTCCCCGGCCGGGTCGGCGTGCGCGAGGGCCCCGCCGAACGTTCCGCGGTGGCGCACCTGCGGGTCGGCGACGGTGCGGGTGGCCTGCGCGAGCAGCGGCAGGTGCGCGCGGACCAGCCGGTCCCGGAGCACGTCGTGGTGGGTGGTCATCGCGCCGATCACGACGGTGCCGCCCTCCTCCCGCACGCCGCGCAGCTCCGGGATGCGGGCGAGGTCGACGACGAGCTGCGGGTCGGCGAGCCGCATCCGCAGCACCGGCAGCAGGCTCTGCCCGCCGCCGAGCACCTTCGCCTCGTCCCCGGCCTCCCGCAGCGCGCGCACCGCTTCCTCCACGGTGGACGGTGCGATGTGGTCGAACGCCGCCGGGATCATCGGTCGCCTCCTGGAACTCGGTTCATCGAACCCGTGCCGCCGCCGGGTTCCGGTGCGGTGGCGCCGGAGGCGCGCGCCCCGGTGATCGCCCGCCACACCCGCTGCGGTGAGCACGGCATCTCCACGTCGGTCACCCCGCGGTGGCGGATCGCGTCCACCACCGCGTTCACCACCGCCGGGGTGGAGGCGATGGTGCCCGCCTCCCCGACGCCCTTCACGCCCAGCCGGTTCGACGTCGCCCGCGTCTCGGTGCGGCCGGTGGTGTACTCCGGCAGGTCCGCGGCGGAGGGCACCAGGTAGTCGGCGAGCGTCGCCGTGGTGAGGGTGCCGCTCTCGTCGTGCACGGCCTCCTCGTACAGCGCCTGCGCGATGCCCTGGGCGAGCCCGCCGTGCACCTGGCCCTCCACGATCAGCGGGTTCACCACGGTGCCCACGTCGTCGACGCACGCGTACTCGCGGATCCGCACCCGGCCCGTCTCGGTGTCCACTTCGACCGCGCACAGGTGGGTGCCGTGCGGGAACGAGAAGTTCTCCGGGTCGAAGGTGGCGTCGGCGTCCAGCGAGGGCTCGACCCCTTCGGGCAGGTCGTGCGCGGCGAACGCGGCCAGCGCCACCTCGCCCAACGCGGTGCTCCGCGAGGTGCCGCGCACGCCGAACCGGCCCGCTTCGAACTCCACGTCGTCCTCGGCGCACTCCATCAGGTGCGCGGCGATCCGCCGCGCCTTCTCGATCACCTTGTCAGCGGCGGCGACCACCGCCATGCCGCCCACGGCGAGCGACCGCGAACCGTAGGTGTCCAGGCCCTTCGGCGAGGTCTGCGTGTCGCCGTGCAGCACCGCGACGTCCTCGAACGGCACGCCGAGCCGGTCGGCGACCAGCTGGCTCCACGCCGTCTCGTGGCCCTGCCCGTGCGGGGAGACGCCGGTGACGACCTCGACCCCGCCGGTGGGCAGCACCCGGATCGCCGCGTGCTCCCAGCCGCCCGCGCCGTAGGACAGCGACCCGAGCACCCGGGACGGGGCGAGCCCGCACATCTCGGTGAACGTGGAGACCCCGATGCCCAGCTGCACCGTGGCACCGGTCCGCCTGCGCTCGGCCTGCTCGGCGCGCAGCTCCGCGTAGCCCAGCAGCCGCACCGCCTCGTCGGTCGCCGCCGCGTAGTCGCCCGAGTCGTAGGTCAGCCCGGAGACGGTGTCGAACGGGAACTCGTCGCGCTCGATCCAGTTCTTGCGCCGCAGTTCCAGCGGGTCCGCACCGAGCTCGGCGGCGAGTTCGTCCATCATCCGCTCGATGCCGAAGGTCGCCTCCGGCCGCCCGGCACCCCGGTACGCGTCGGTCGGCGTCTTGTTGGTGAACACGGTGGTGCAGCTGAAGTGGTAGGCCGGGAACTTGTAGATCCCGTTGAACATGAACGCGCCGAGGATCGGCACGCCCGGGGTGACCAGCCGCAGGTAGGCGCCCATGTCGGCGAGCAGCTCCACCTTCAGCCCGGTGACGGTGCCGTCGCGGCGCGCGGCGAGCGACAGCCGTTGCACCTGGTCGCGGCCGTGGTGGGCGGCGACCATCGACTCGGAGCGGGATTCGGTCCACTTCACCGGCACGCCGAGTTCGCGGGCCAGCAGGAAGGTGATGATCTCCTCCGGGGTCACCTGGAGCTTGCCGCCGAACCCGCCGCCGACGTCCGGCGCGATCACCCGGATCCGCTGCTCCGGCACGCCCAGCGTGGTCGCCAGCATGAGCCGCAGGATGTGCGGGACCTGGGTGGCCGACCACATCGTGCACTGGTCGCCGGTGGGGTCGACGACGACGGAGCGGGGTTCCATGAACGCCGGGATGAGCCGCTGCTGGCGGAAGGTCCGGTCGATCCGCACCTCGGCTTCGGCGAGGGCCCGCTCCACGTCACCGCCGGTGCCCGCCTCGGCGGAGTCGAAGGTCCAGGTGGCGCTGCGGTTGGTGCCGAGTTCTTCGTGCACCAGCGGGGAATCCGCGGCTGCGGCGGCGTCGAGGTCGAGCACCACGGGCAGGTCGTCGTAGTCCACGTCGATCGCGTCCAGCGCGTCGTGGGCCTCGGCGGCGCTGCGGGCGGCGACGACGGCGACGGCCTCCCCGGCGAAGTGCACCGCGTCCACCGCCAGCGACGGCGCCTGCGGCGCCTTCATGTCCGGGGTGATCGGCCACGCGCACGGCAGGCTGCCCTGGACGGCGGCGAGGTCGCGGCCGGTGCGGACGGCGCGGACGGCGCGGACGCCGGGCATCTTCGCGGCGCGCTCGGTGTCGATGGAGGCGATGCGGGCGTGCGCGGCGGGGCTGCGCAGCACGGCCAGGTGCAGCATGCCGGGCAGCGCGATGTTGTCGGTCCAGCGGGTGCGCCCGGTGATGAGGCGGGCGTCCTCCTTGCGCTTGCGCGCGCGGCCGAGTTCCGGTTCGGCGGTGGAGGTCATGGCCGCCCCACCTCGGTCCGGGTCTCGGCGGACGTGCGCTGCCGCGGGGCGTCCTGTTCCAGCGGTGGCCCGGCCCCGGGGCGCATCCGCCGCGCCGCGTCCTGGACGGCCCGGACGATGTTCTGGTAGCCGGTGCAGCGGCACAGGTTGCCTTCGAGGCCTTCGCGGACCTGCTGCTCGTCCGGGTCGGGCGTCTCGGCGAGCAGGTCCAGCGCCTGCATGATCATGCCGGGGGTGCAGAACCCGCACTGCAGCGCGTGGGCGTCGTGGAAGGCCTGCTGCAAGGGGTGGAGCTCGCCGTCGCGGGCGAGCCCTTCGATCGTGGTGACGTGGTGTCCGTCGGCCTGCACCGCCAGCACGGAGCAGGCCTTGACGCTCTGCCCGTCCAGGTGGACGGTGCAGGCGCCGCAGTTGCTGGTGTCGCAGCCGACGACGGTGCCGACCTTGCCGAGCCGCTCCCGCAGGTGCTGCACGAGCAGGGTTCGGGGCTCCACGTCGTCGGTGTGGTCGGTGCCGTCGACGTTGACGGTGATGCGCGGCATCGGGCCTCCAGAGGACGGGCCGCGGGAGCGCGGGCGTTCGGGAAACGCGAGCCCCGTTCGAGTGACGGGGGTCACATCCACCGAGCCTGCTACGCCGCCCCTCCGCGAGCAACCCGGACGCTCGCGCGCGGGTGGCGATCGCCCCGAACGGGACGACCGCCCCCGGCCTCAGAGCAGGACGCCGTCGGGGGTCGGCTGCACGGTGCCGATCCGCAGGCTCGTGATCGGCAGCCACGGGTACGGCTCCCCGGCCCCTCGACCACGACGTTGCTGAACCCCGCCGTGCCCGCCGGGGTCGCGCCGAACCCGACCGCGACGAAGTCCGTCTCCCCGTACTCGGCCCGCACGCCGGCGTAGGCGGTCTCGCCGGGCGCCAGCTCCGCGACCCCGGGCGAGCCGGGGACCTCCACGTAGTCGGTCGGCACCAGGAGTCGCCCCGAGCGGGCGGGCCGTCAGCGGTGGATGGGTCCTTCCGTCTCGGTGAGCCGGGCGCCGAGCCCGCCCCAGCGCAGCGCGATCAGCTCGGCGGCGATCGACACCGCTGTCTCCTCCGGGGTGCGGGCCCCCAGGTCCAGGCCGATCGGCGAGGACAACCGGGCCAGGTCCGCCTCCGGGACCCCGATCTCCCGCAACCGCAGCATCCGGTCGTCGTGGGTGCGCCGCGAACCCATCGCGCCCACGTAGCCGAGCCGCTGCCGCAGCGCGATCTCCAGCACCGGCACGTCGAACTTCGGGTCGTGCGTCAGCACCATCACCGCGGTCCGCGCGTCCAGCCGGCCCGCCTCCGCCTCCGCCGCGAGGTAGCGGTGCGGCCAGTCCACGACCACGTCGTCCACCCCGGGGAACCGGGAGCGGGTGGCGAACACCGGCCGCGCGTCGCACACCGTCACCCGGTAGCCGAGGAACGAGCCGATGCGGGCCATCGCCGCGGCGAAGTCGATCGCGCCGAACACCAGCATCCGCGGCGGCGGTTCGAAGGCGTTCACGAACACCCGCATGCCCTCGCCGCGCCGCTGCCCCTGCGGCCCGTACTCCAGGACGCCGCTGCGACCGCTGGCGAGCATGCCGCGGGCGTCGTCGGCGACCGCGTCGTCGACCCGTGCCTCGCCGAGCCCACCCTGCGTGCGCTCCCGCCACACGAGCAGGTGGGCACCGACCCGGGCCGGATCGGGATGGTCCACGACGGTCGCGACCGCCACCGGTTCCTCCTCGCGCACCGACTTCGCGACCGCGTCGAAGTCGGGGAACGAATCGCGGTCCACCCGCTCCACGAACACGTCGAGGATGCCGCCGCAGGTCAATCCGACCGCGAACGCGTCGTCGTCGCTGACGCCGTAGCGCTGCAACGCCGCCGGTTCGCCGTCGAGCACCGCGGTCGCCCGCTCGTACACCGCTCCTTCCACGCACCCGCCGGAGACGCTGCCGACGGCCTCACCGCCCTCGGTGACCAGCATCGACGCCCCGGGCGGGCGCGGCGCGGACCGGAAGGTCGCGACCACCGTGCCGAGGCCGACCGACTCCCCGGACTCCCACCGCTGGAACACCTCGTCGAGCACGTCACGCACGGCCCACCTCCGCTGCACCTCGCCGTGTCATGGCCATCTCAGCACCCCGGACGGCCGTCGCATTCCCGCCCAGGCGGACGACTTCCGCCCACACCCGTTGCAACGAGCCGAGGCTGTGCCCCGGTACGAGCGCGTCCAAGTGCGGCAGCGCCGCCGCGATCCCGGACTGCACCGGCGCGTACCCGCCGTGCCCGGCGTGCGGGTTCGCCCAGATCACAGCCCGCGCCAGCCGCCGCAGGTGCCGCAGCTGCTCGCCGAGCAGCGCCGGATCACCGCGCTCCCAGCCGTCGGAGAACACCACGACGACCGCGCCGCGCGCCGTGCCCCGCCGCCCCCACCGGTCCAGGAAGGCCCGCAGCACCTCGCCGAGCCGGGTGCCGCCAGAGAAGTCCGGCACCGCCGCCGCGGCGGCCCGCAACGCCCGCTCCGGGTCGCGCCCGCGCAGCTGCGCCGTGACCCGCGTGAGGCGGGTGCCGAGCGTGAACACCTCGGTGCTCGCCGGAGCCCGGCGGACCACCACGTGCGCGAACCGCAGCAGCGCGTCCGCGTACGGCTCCATCGACCCGGAGACGTCGACCACCAGCACCACCCGCCGGGCCCGGCGGCCGCGGCGCCTGCGCTCCAGCCGCGGCGGCTCGCCCCCGGAGCGCAGCACCGCCCGCAACGTCGCCCGGGCGTCCAGCGGGCCGTGCCGGGCCCGGCGCCACCGCGCGGCCGGCCGGTCCGGCGGATCGGGCCGCACGGTCGCGAGCAGACGGCGCAGGTGTTCGCGCTCGGCCTCGCCCAGGCCGGCGAGGTCCCGGTGCCGCAGCACCTCGTCGGCGGCCGCGGCGCGCACCGCCGCGGCCTCCTCGGACTCCTGCTGCCGCTCCCCCGGTTCGAGCGGGGCGATCCGAGCCCGGCGCGGCGCGGCAGGTGCCCGCGGCCGCGGCGCGGCGCCGCCGAACCACGCGGCGAACGCGGCGTCGTAACGGGCCAGGTCCGCGGGGTCCGCGCACAACGTCACCCGGCCCGCCCAGTACACCGCGGAGCGCTCCGCCATCCCGGTGTGCGCGGTGGCGGCCAGGAACGCCCGCACCCGGTCCGGGCCGCAGGCCATGCCGGAGAACCGCAGCGACCGGGCGAAACCGACGAGACCGGCGGTGGTGCTCACCGCTCCATGATGCCCGGCGTCAGCCGAGCAGCCCGGCGGCGCGCACCCGGTCCGCGTCCTCCCGGTACTTCAGCACCGCACCGAGCGCGGCGGCCGCCCGCTCCGGGTCGAACTCGGCGGCGCCCAGCGCTTGCAACGCCCGCGCCCAGTCCAGCGCCTCCGCCACGCCCGGCGGTTTCACCAGCTCCAGCTCCCGCATCCGCTGCACCGCGTCCGCCACCTGCGCGGCGAGCCGCTCGTCCAGGCCGGGCGACCGGCGGCGCAGGATCGCGACCTCCCGCGCCAGGTCCGGGTGGTCCAGCCAGTGGTACAGGCAGCGGCGCTTCAGCGCGTCGTGCAGTTCGCGGGTGCGGTTCGAGGTCAGCACCACCACCGGGGGCACCTCGGCGCGGACCTCGCCGAACTCCGGGATGCTCACCGCGTGCTCGGACAGGAACTCCAGCAGGAACGCCTCGAACTCGTCGTCGGCGCGGTCGATCTCGTCCACCAGCAGCACGCACGGCGCTTCCCGCAACGCCCGCAGCAGCGGACGGGCCAGCAGGAACCGCTCCCGGTACAGCGAAGGTTCCGCGGCGTCCGCGTCCAGCGCTCCGCCCGCCGCGGCCTCCAAGGTGCGCAGGTGCAGCAGCTGCCGCGGGAAGTCCCAGTCGTAAAGGGCCTGCGCGGCGTCGATGCCCTCGTGGCACTGCAACCGGATCAGCCGCACGCCGAGCGCCGCGGCCAGCGACCGCGCGAGCTCCGTCTTGCCGGTGCCCGGCTCGCCCTCGCACAGCAGCGGGCGGTGCATCCGCAGCGCGAGGAACACCGCCGTGGCGATGCCCTCGTCCGGCAGGTACCCGGTCGCGTCCAGCGCCGCGGCCACCTCGGCCGGGGAACGCCACTCACCCATCCCGCGAGCGTAACCACCCGCGGGCCGCGCGGCGCCCGGCTCGCGCGGGTCAGGCCGCGGACGGCCTGCGGATGTCGGTGAGGTCCACGTTCCGCTGCTCCCAGCGGTCGTAGAGGGCGTCCCGGCCGTAGCGGGCCACCAGCTGCGACTCGCCGCGGGTGACCGGCAGCAGCGTGATCAGCTGCAGCACCGGGCCGCCGTCCTCGTCCAGCAGCACGTCGAACTCGTCGGCCAGGTACGGGTGCGGCGCGGCCAGCGCGCCCGCGATCTCGGTCTCCGGCAGCAGCAGGCGGTCGTTCATGATCAGGGCACCGTAGCCGACGCGGCTGTTCGACTCGGTGAGCAGTTCGGCGACCACCGCCGTGAGGTGCCTGCCGTGGATCTCCTGGTCGGCGTGCACCGTGCACAGCACCTCCTGCGGCAGCGGGGCGCCCGCCGTGTGCTCGCGCAGCCCGCTGGTCAGCACCGACACGTACGGCCCGGAGCGGTGGTCGCAGTAGACGAGGTGGTACGCGCGCTCGCGCCCGCCGGTGCCGCGGGAGTCCGCGCCGCGGACCGTGCCGACGTACTTCTCGACGTGCGCGGGGAACCCGCTGAACCGGCTCATGCCACCCCTTCCGTTCGAAGCCGATCATGTCACGGGCGGGGTGCCGGACCGTCCGGGTGCGGGGCTTCCCGGAGGCGGGCGCCGGAAGGCGTAGGGGTGCGGACCGGGGTCGCCCCGGATGTTCCGGGGCCGTCCGGCGACCAGGCTGGTGGCATGACGGAGACGACGAACCACCTGGACACCGGCACCACCGAGACCGGGCCGGACGGCCTCGGCGGCGGGGCCGCCCCCCCCCCCCCCCCCCCCCCCCCCCCCCCCCCCCCCCCCCCCCCCCCCCCCCCCCTGCCCGCGTTCCACCCCCGGGTCAGCCGGACTGCTGGAGCTTGTCCTTCTCCGCTTGCGGGAGGTGGCAGCCGGTGCTGCCGGAGAGGACGGTGCGTTTGGCGGTGCCGAAGCGGTAGCCGGCGCCGTAGGCATCGCTGCCGACGATCTGGTGGTCGGCGGGGCGGCTGACGACGGTTTCGGGTGGTGTGAAGCCGTATTCGGCGCTGATGCGGGCGACGATCTGTTCGGCGTGGGGCCATTCGGGGTCGGGGATGTTGCCTTCGGTTGACCAGACGCCGAGGGTTTGGCTTTCGGCGGTGGTCGTGAACTCGTTGAAGCCGGTGCAGCCGGAGTTGTGCAGTTCCCGGACGTAGTTCCAGCTGATCCAGGGGTAGGCGACTGCCAGTTCGTCCCTGACTCTGGTCAACATCTCTTGGTAGCGAGCACTGGCCTCTTCCATGCTGGGGCGGCTCAAGAGCTCGGCGCGCTGATCTTCCATGCTTCCTTCCGACTCTTGTCCCGGTTCCACTCCACAGGCGGTCAGGCTCATGACAAGCGCTGTCAGGAGCATCAAGCGTTTCATGAATCTTCCCCGGTCGGTATGCATACGATCACCTGCGTTCGACCACCGTTCGATCAGGAAGCCCAGCAGCGACGGCGGCGGCGTTGTACTGACTCGTGTTGCCACGGTTCAGGTAGCCGTCGGGGCCTCCTGTGTTGTGTCCGATCGATTCGTTGAGGTGCTGACCATCAGGCGTGATCTCTTCACCTGTCGAAAGGTGGCGGAAGTCGGCTTGTTTCGAGGGATCCCCGCCGAACCATGAGAGGTCTGCGACCAGATCGCGCTTTGATTCGATGTTGTATAGCTGCCCAGCTGGGACGTTCAACTCCGATGGGTGGGCAGTGCCGACTCCAGGCGAGCCCATGACAACAGCTGCGTCAACGCCCACTCCATCGTGCTGCAAGGCATAGCCAGTGGTCGTCGACCCGTAGGAATGCCCCATCGCGACCAGGTGGGGGTTGTCGTCGCGCGATGCGTTGATGCCGCGGTAGAAGTCGGCGAGTTTGTCGCCACCACGTTCTGCGGACGTAGAGCTCGCTACCGAGTCAGATCCAAGCGAGTCGTTGATCTGAGGTGCTTCGTACCCGAGCCAAGTGACGGCTGCTACGTCTCCGCCGTCTCCATACTGTTGAGACTGAGCGGTCGCATCTTGCTGCAGAAGGTCCATGCTCTTGTCGTAATCGTTGAGGCTCCCGCCTTCGACCGTGCTGTTGAGGCCAGGGGTGAACACACTGACGTGTTCGGCAGTGTCGACGTTCCCGACAGCGATCGCCGCCTTCGTGCGTTCACCGGACGTGTCGAGCACCAGTAGCTGGCGGTCCGTCTTCTTCGCCGTGGCTTCGACCTCGTCCAGGGACTTCAGCTTGGCTTCGACCTGGTCGAGGGGGCGCCGGTACTCGGCTTCGAGGTTCCTGGCGCCGGGTCCCTTCGGAACCTTCTTGATCTGCTCGCGGAGGCGGTTCGCTTCGGCGTTGAGCACGGCCCGCTCGTCGTCGATCTTGTTGACGTTGGCGGTGTGGCGGACGGTGGCGGGGATGCCGTCCATGCCGCCGAGCCAGGCCGGGGGAGCGGCGGCGAGCGCGGACTTCGTCTCGGCGGGCAGGGACTTCCACCATTCGGCGTTCTTCGCCGGGTCGCCGGGCGGCGGGGGTTCGATGGTCTCGCCGAGGCCGCGGGCGTCGCCGAGGGCGGCCGCGTCGGCGAGGGTCTTCGCCCCTCCGGTGTCCATCAGGTCTTTGTCCGCGTCGCCGAGGACCTTCGCGAGTTCGCGGTCCGCGTCGTCAGCGCGCGCGAGGATGCGTTCGACCCGGTGGACGAGGTCGGGCCGGATGCGCTCGTGCCGGTCGGCGTCGACGTCGGCGGCCTCGTCGGGCCGGGTGCCGGGCGGGGTGCCGAGATCGTCGACGCGGCCGTCGTCGGTGATCGCGAAGTGGTGGGCGTGCGCGAGCGCGTCGGCCTCGACCAGTTCGTTCCCGACCGCCCGGATCTCGTCGGCGGTGGCGATGGCGGCGGTGCGGACGGTGGAGATCTCCAGCACGAGTTCCCGGAGCCGTTCGCCGAGCTTCGCGTGCTCGGCGGTGGCGGCGTCCGCGGCCTTGCCCTGCCATTCGCGGGGACGCCCGGACCCGGCGAGTTCGTCGTCGAGCTGCACGAGCCGGTCCTGCCGGTCCTTGAGCTCGTCGATGGCGTCGTCGAGCAGGTCCGCGTTCCAACGCCGCAGGTCGCCGAGGAGCACCATCACGCACCACCGCCCTGAGCCGCGTGCAACCCGTCCGCGGCGGTGCCTTCGCGGCCGTCGTAGTCGCGGGCGCTGCCGGACAGCGAGTCCGCGTAGTGCTCGACGTCCCGGTTCCACCCGTCGAGCGAGCCGCGCCAGCTGCCGCCGGTGTGCTCGGCGGCCGGAGCCGACGCCGAGCCCGGCATCGCCTCCGCGATCTTGTCGGTGGCCGGTTCCAACCGCACCGACCTGGCCTGTTCGGCGGCGGACCGAGCGGCTTTCGCCGCGTCCTCCAGCGCCGTCGTGACGACCTCGTAGCCCACTGCACCCCTCCTCGCGGGGCAGGACCTTAACAGCGCGGAGCGGCGCGGCGGCCGCATTCCGGACGATCTCCGCGCCGAGTCACATCCGACCGGAACCGATCGCCCGCAGGAAGGCGCCGAACGCGTTCCGGCTCACCGCGAGCACCGGTCCGGCCGCGTCCTTGGAGTCGCGGATGCCGACGACGGAGTGCTGCACGGCGATCTCCACGCAGGCGCCGCCGTTTCCCTGGCTGCGACTGGCCTTCCGCCAGTCGGCGGAGTCGGGCACGAACGCGATCTCGACGCACTGGCCGCCGCTGGAGCTGCTGCGGCTGGATTTGCGCCAGACGGCTGTCGAGAAGTCCGGGTGCATGATCGCCCTTTCGATGATCGCCTATTCGTGCGTGGCGGCCACCATAGCGATGAAATCTTGCGACTCGTGCTCCGGCAGTGCAGCCGCCCGAAGTCGTTCGAAGACGATGCTGTAGCGCGTGAACTCCGCCGGTTCGTGGAGGTAGGTAGCACCCAGCACGTCTTCGAGGTAGACGGCCGAAAGCTGTTGCTCGGCAAGGTGGAGCAGCGTTGCGGAAGACGCCACTGAGATGCGGTTCGGCACGCTGAACGGGAGAACCCTGAGGTCCACGTTCGGTTTGGAAGCCGTTTCGGCCAGGTGCTCCAGCTGCGCACGCATGATCTTCCCGCTGCCTTGAACGCGGCGAAGCGCGGTTTCACTGAGGACGACCTGCAAGTTCAGCGGTTTGTGCCGACGAGTGAGGACCGATTGGCGATCGAGCCGGGTCTGCACCTGGCGTTCGATCATCCTCGGATCTGCGGCAGGTTCCCAGGCGTGGATCATCGATCGGGCGTAGTCGTGGGTCTGGAGCAGCCCGGTCACGCTTTCCACCTCGTAGATCCGCATGTCCGTAGCCGCGTACTCCAGTGCGTGGAACCGCTGGAACCAGTCGGGCACCGCGTCCCGGTAGGTGGTGCGGCGCGGGCTGCGCCGGGGGAGTTGGCTCGCGAGGCCGATCAGGTACTTCCGCCGCTTGGCGGGCGCGTCGTAGAGCGCGGACAGCTTCTCGACCTCGGCCGTGGTGACGCCCTGCTTGCCGCTCTCGATCTTGCTGATCTTCGGTGCGGTCCCGCCGACCACGGCTGCCGCCGCCGCGGCCGTGCACTCGGCTTCTTCGCGCAGGCGGCGCAGTTCGATGCCGAGCTGGATCTTGAGCATCTTCGGGTCCGGTGCCATGCGGATCATGATTCCGCCCGCCTGCTCCCTCCGAAAGCATGTTCACCGGATTCAGCGATCGTTTATGAGCAAGTTGCTCAGTAGCGTTCGCCTCCGAATGTTGATCCATGAAGGGGGCTCACCATGCACGACGACCCGGAAGCCGAACTCCTCCGCGCGCTCCGCGACGGCGCCCGTCCGCGCCCGTTCGCGGTCTACGAGCTGACCGGCGAGGACGGCGAAGTCCTCGACGCGGACGTCTGCGCGTGGGGCCTGGACATCAGCGGCGAGTGCGCGTCGGACCAGGTGCCGCCGGGGGCGGTGTTCGTGGGGCCGGGCGGCCTGAAGGGCGACGCCGATTCGGCCGAGCGGGTCCGCGCGATGTTCGAGATCGTCGGGAACGTGCGGCTCGTCTGGCTCTGAAGCCCGGCCGGTCGCGGAGCCCAGCCGATCGGGAGCCCGGCTGTGGCGCGCGTGACCGTCCCCATTGTTGATTGATGTTGCATGACAATGCATAATCATCCGCATGGCGATTCGGGTGGCAGTGGCGGGTGCGAGCGGCTACGCGGGCGGGGAACTCCTCCGCCTGCTGCTGGCGCACCCCGAAGTCGAGATCGGGACGTTGACCGCCGGTGGCAACGCGGGCACCGAGCTCGGTGCGCACCACCCGAACCTGCTACCGCTCGCCGACCGCGAACTCGCCGAGACCACCGCCGCCGCGCTCGCCGGTCACGACGTCGTGTTCCTCGCGCTGCCGCACGGGCATTCCGCGGCCATCGCCGCCGAACTCGGCGCGGACACCCTCGTCGTGGACTGCGGTGCCGACCACCGGCTCAACGATCCCGAGGCGTGGACCCGCTGGTACGGCGGTGACCACCCCGGCACCTGGCCCTACGGCGTCCCCGAACTCCCCGGCAAGCGGGCGGAACTGCGCACCGCGAACCGGATCGCCGTCGCCGGATGCTTCCCCACGGTCTCCTCGCTGGCGCTGGCACCCGCCTTCGCCGCCGGGCTCGTCGAACCCGAAGCGCAGGTCGTCGCCGTCACCGGCACCTCCGGCGCGGGCCGCGCGCTCAAGCCGCACCTGCTCTCCGCCGAGGTCATGGGCTCGGCCAGCGCCTACGGCGTCGGCGGCGCGCACCGGCATACCCCGGAGCTGGTGCAGAACCTCAGCGCCGTCGCGGGCGAACCGGTGCAGGTGTCGTTCACCCCCGTGCTCGCGCCGATGTCGCGCGGCATCCTCGCCACCTGCAGCGCCCCGCTGCGCGGCGACCTCGACACCGCCGCCGCCCGGAAGGTCTACCTGGACGCCTACGGCGACGAGCCGTTCGTGCACGTGCTGCCCGAAGGCTCCTGGCCGCAGACCTCCGCGACGCTCGGCGCCAACACGGTGCACCTGCAGGTCGCGGTGGACGCCGACGCGCGGCGGCTCGTCGTCATCGGGGCCGAGGACAACCTCACCAAGGGCACCGCGGGCGGCGCCGTGCAGTGCATGAACCTCGCCAAGGGCCTGCCCGAGACCACCGGCCTGCCGCTCGCCGGGATCGCCCCGTGACCGACGGCCCGCACCCCGCCGCACCCGGTACCACCAGCACGGAGGAGAACGCATGAGCGTCACCGCCCCCGCCGGATTCCGGGCGGCCGGCGTGGCCGCCGGGATCAAACCCACCGGCGCGCTCGACCTGGCCCTCGTCGTCAACGACGGTCCGCGGCACACCGCCGCCGGGGTCTTCACCACCAACAAGGTCAAGGCCGCGCCGGTGCTGTGGTCCCAGCAGGTACTGCAGGAACGCAGCCTGCACGCCGTGGTGCTCAACTCCGGCGGCGCCAACGCCTGCACCGGGCCCGAAGGCTTCCAGGACACCCACGCCACCGCCGAGAAGGTCGCCGACGTCCTCGGTGTCGGCGCCATCGACGTGGCCGTCTGCTCCACCGGGCTGATCGGCGAACGCCTCCCGATGCCGGCCGTCGTGTCCGGAGTGGACGGTGCGGCCGCGGCGCTCGACGGGACCGCGGACGCGGGCACCGCCGCCGCCACCGCCGTGCTCACCACCGACAGCAAGGCCAAGCAGGCCACCGCCGCCGGGAACGGGTTCAGCATCGGCGGATTCGCCAAGGGCGCCGGAATGCTCGCGCCCAACATGGCCACCATGCTCAGCGTGCTCACCACCGACGCCGTCGTCGAACCGGACGTGCTGGACACCGCGCTGCGCGCCGCGACCCGCACCACCTTCGACCGGCTCGACGTGGACGGCGGCACCTCCACCAACGACACCGTGCTGGTGCTGGCCTCCGGCGCCTCCGGCGTCGAACCGAGCGCCGAAGAGCTCACCGAGGTCCTCACCGCCATCAGCACCGACCTCGTCCGCCAGCTGCAGGGCGACGCCGAAGGCGCCACCAAGGCCGTGGACATCACCGTGCGCGGCGCCCGCACCGAGGACGACGCCGTCCACATCGGACGGATCATCGCCGAGGACAACCTGGTGAAGACCGCGCTGTTCGGTTCCGACCCGAACTGGGGCCGGATCGCGATGGCGCTCGGCCGGGCCCAGGCCGAGATCGACGTCAGTCGCGTCGAGATCATCACCAACGGCGTCTCGCTGTTCGCGGGCGGACTGCCCAACCGGGACCGCGGCGAAGCCGACCTCACCGGCCGCGACATCGAGATCGTCGTGGACCTGCACCTCGGCGACCAGGCCGCCACCATCCTGTCCACCGACCTGTCCCACGACTACGTCGAAGAGAACAGCGCGTACTCCTCATGAGCGCCGAACAGGCTCCCGCCGAGCAGAACCCGGCCGACCAGAACTCCGCCGACCGGACGCCTGCCGAACAGACCCCGGCCGACCGCCTCGCCACCGCCGCCGAGAAGGCCAGCGTGCTCGTCGAAGCGCTGCCCTGGCTGGAGCGCTTCCACGGCGCCACCGTCGTCGTCAAGTACGGCGGCAACGCCATGATCGACGACGAGCTCAAGGCCGCATTCGCGCAGGACATGGTGTTCCTGCGCCTCGCCGGGCTGCACCCCGTCGTCGTGCACGGCGGCGGACCGCAGATCACCACCATGCTCGACCGGCTCGGCATGACCGGCGAGTTCCGCGGCGGCCTGCGCGTCACCACCCCCGAAACCCTCGACGTGGTGCGGATGGTGCTCGTCGGGCAGGTCGGCCGCGAACTCGTCGGCCTCATCAACCAGCACGGACCGCACGCCGTCGGCATGTCCGGCGAGGACGCGCAGCTGTTCACCGCCGCCCGCCGCACCGCCACCGTCGACGGCGAACCCGTCGACGTCGGCCTCGTCGGCGACGTCGTCGCCGTCAACCCGGACGCGGTGCTCGACCTGATCAGCGCCGGGCGCATCCCCGTCGTGTCCACCGTGGCCCCCGACGTGGACGGCGTGGTGCACAACGTCAACGCCGACACCGCCGCCGGCGCGCTCGCCGTCGCACTCGGCGCCGAGAAGCTCGTGGTGCTCACCGACGTCGAAGGCCTCTACACCGACTGGCCGGACCGCTCCTCGCTCGTCGCCCGCCTCGACGCCGACGAGCTCGAAGCGCTGCTGCCCGGCCTCGCCGCCGGGATGGTGCCGAAGATGGAGGCCTGCCTGCGCGCCGTCCGCGGCGGTGTGCCGCGCGCCCACGTCATCGACGGCAGGCTCGCGCACTCGGTGCTGCTCGAAGTGTTCACCAGCGCAGGCGTCGGAACGATGGTGCTGCCCGGACAGGAAGGCGAACCCGCATGACCACCAACACCACCGGGACCCAGCGCTGGCAGGCGTCCATGATGGGCAACTACGGCACTCCGAAGCTCACCCTCACCAGCGGCTCCGGCTGCGAGGTCACCGACGCCGACGGCAACACCTACCTCGACTTCGTCGGCGGCATCGCCGTCAACGCGCTCGGCCACGCCCACCCGAACGTCGTCGCGGCCGTCACCCGCCAGATCGGCACCCTCGGGCACGTCTCCAACTTCTACGCCCACGAACCCGGGCTGGAACTCGCCGAACGGCTGCTGGAGCTCGCCGGGTTCGCCGGGCGCGGGCGGGTGCTGTTCTGCAACTCCGGCGGCGAGGCCAACGAAGCCGCGTTCAAGATCGCCCGGCGCACCGGACGGCTCAAGATCATCTCCACCGAGGGCGGGTTCCACGGCCGCACCATGGGCGCGCTCGCCCTCACCGGCCAGCCCGCCAAGCGGGAACCGTTCGCCCCGCTGCCGCCCGGCGTCGAGTACGTGCCCTTCGGCGACGTCGCCGCGCTCGAAGCCGCCATCGACGACACCACCGCCGCGTTCGTCGTCGAACCCGTGCAGGGCGAGAACGGCGTCATCGTCCCGCCCGAGGGCTACCTGCGGGCCGCCCGCGAGATCACCGCGAAGCACGGCGCGCTGCTCGTCGTCGACGAGGTGCAGACCGGCATCGGCCGCACCGGGCACTGGTTCGCGTTCCAGCGCGACGGCATCGAACCCGACGTGATCACCCTCGCCAAGGGCCTCGGCGGCGGACTGTCCCTCGGCGCCTGCATCGGCGTCGGCGACGCCGGTGAACTGCTGCAACCCGGCCAGCACGGCACCACCTTCGGCGGCAACCCCGTCGCCTGCGCGGCCGCGCTCGCCGTCCTCGACACCATCGCCGCCGACGGCCTGCTCGACCACGTCAAGGCCATCGGCGAACTCATCGCCGACGGCGTCCGCGAGCTCGGCCACCCGAAGATCGCGGGTGTCCGCGGCCTCGGCCTGCTGCTCGGCATCCGGCTCACCGAGCCCGTCGCCGCCGCCACCGCCGCCGCGGCTCAGGACGCCGGCTACCTGATCAACGCCGTGCAGCCCGACGTGCTGCGGCTGAGCCCCGCACTGGTGCTCGACGCCGACCAGGCCCGGCGGCTCGTCGCCGCCCTGCCCGGTCTGCTCGGCTGACCTGCCCGAACACCCGAACCCCACCACGACAGCCACGGAGGTGATCCCGTGACGCTCCGGCACTTCCTGCGCGACGACGACCTGAGCCCGCAGGAGCAGACCGACATCCTCGACCTCGCCGCTCGGTTCAAGGCCGACCGCAACGGGGACCGCTCGCTGGAGGGCCGCTCCATCGCGGTCATCTTCGAGAAGAACTCCACCCGCACCCGGATGTCCTTCGAGGTCGGCATCCACCAGCTCGGCGGCCAGCCGCTGGTGGTCGACGGCCGCATGATGCAGCTCGGCCGCGAGGAGACCATCGAGGACACCTCGCGGGTGCTGTCCCGCTACGTCGACGCCGTCGTCTGGCGCACCTTCGCCCAGCCGCGCATCGAGGCCATGGCGGGCGCGGCCACCGTGCCCGTGATCAACGCGCTCACCGACGAGTTCCACCCCTGCCAGGTCCTCGCCGACCTGCAGACCGTGCGGGAGCGCCACGGCGAACTGCCCGGACGCACGCTCACCTACCTCGGCGACGGCGCCAACAACATGGCGCACTCGCTGCTGGTCGGTGGCGTCACCGCGGGCATGCACGTCCGCATCGGCGCCCCCGAGGGATTCGCTCCCGCCCAGTGGGTGCTGGACGCGGCGAACAAGCGCGCCGCCGAGACCGGCGGTTCCGTGCGCGTCGACACCGACCCGCGCGCCGCCGTGGACGGTGCCGACGTGCTCGTCACCGACTCCTGGACCTCGATGGGCCAGGAGAACGACGGCAAGGACCGGGTCAGCCCGTTCCGCCCCTTCCAGGTCAACGCCGAACTGCTCGCCGCCACCGGCGTCGAGTCCACCGTGCTGCACTGCCTGCCCGCGCACCGCGGCTGGGAGGTCACCGACGACGTGCTCGACGGGCCGGCCAGCGCCGTGTTCGACGAAGCCGAGAACCGGCTGCACGCGCAGAAGGCCCTGCTCGCCTGGCTGGTGCAGCGGTCATGAGCACCCGGGCGGCCCGGCAGGCCCGCATCGTCGAGCTGGTCTCGGCGATGGGCATCCGCAGCCAGACCGAGCTCGCGCGGCTGCTCGCCGGGGACGGCATCGACGTCACCCAGGCCACGCTGTCCCGCGACCTCGACGAACTGGGCGCGGTGAAGCTGCGCGGGCCCGACGGGGGAGCCGCCGTCTACGTCATCCCCGAGGACGGCAGCCCCGTGCGCGGGGTGCAGGGCGGCACCACGCGCCTGAGCAGGCTGCTGGCGGAACTGCTCGTCTCCGCCGACGGCTCCGGCAACCTCACCGTGCTGCGCACCCCGCCCGGCGCCGCGCAGTTCCTGGCCAGCGCCATCGACCGCGCCGCCCTGCTCGAAGCCGTCGGCTCCATCGCGGGCGACGACACCGTCATGGTCGTCGCCCCCGAGCCGCTCACCGGCCTCGACCTCGCCGAACGGTTCACCAACATGGCCTCCGGCGAACGCGCCCGCCCCGAGGACGGCGAACCGGGCGACGCGCATCCCGCCGGCGGCGAGAACGATGACCGATCGAACCCGCACCATCCGAACGAATCCCGATAAGGACCCACCGTGACCCAGCAAGGCAGCGAGCCCACCAAGCTGTGGGGCGGCCGCTTCGCCTCCGGCCCGGCCGAAGCGATGGCCGCGCTGAGCCTCTCCACCCACTTCGACTGGCGGCTGGCCCCCTACGACATCGCCGGTTCCCGCGCGCACGCCCGCGTGCTGCACGCGGCCGGGCTGCTCACGGCCGATGAGCTCGACCGGATGCACCAAGGCCTCGACGTGCTCGCCGCCGACGTCGAGTCCGGCGCGTTCCAGCCCGTCATCGACGACGAGGACGTGCACACCGCCCTCGAACGCGGGCTGCTCGAACGCGTCGGCACCGACCTCGGCGGCAAGCTGCGCGCCGGCCGCTCCCGCAACGACCAGGTCGCCACCCTGTTCCGGATGTGGCTGCGCGACGCCACCCGCCGCGTCGCCGCAGGCGTGCTCGACGTCGTCGCCGCCCTCGCCGGGCAGGCGCAGGCCCACCCGGACGCGGTGCTGCCCGGCCGCACCCACCTGCAGCACGCGCAGCCGGTGCTGCTCGGCCACCACCTGCTCGCGCACTGCCAGGCGCTGCTGCGCGACGTCAGCAGGCTGCGGGACTGGGACGCCCGCACCGCGTTCTCCCCGTACGGGTCCGGTGCGCTCGCCGGTTCCTCGTTGGGGCTGGACCCGCAGGCCGTGGCCGCCGAGCTCGGCTTCGACGGCGCGGTGGACAACTCCATCGACGGCACCGCCTCCCGCGACTTCGCGGCCGAATCGGCGTTCTGCCTGGCCATGCTCGCGGTGAACCTGTCCCGGGTCGCCGAAGAGGTGATCATCTGGAACACCGCCGAGTTCGGCTACGTCACGCTCGACGACGCCTGGGCCACCGGCAGCTCGATCATGCCGCAGAAGAAGAACCCCGACGTCGCCGAACTGGCCCGCGGCAAGTCCGGGCGGCTCATCGGCAACCTGACCGGCCTGCTCGCGACGCTGAAGGCGCAGCCGCTGGCCTACAACCGGGACCTGCAGGAGGACAAGGAGCCGGTCTTCGACTCCGTCGAACAGCTCGACCTGCTGCTGCCCGCGATGGCCGGGATGCTCGGCACGCTCACCTTCCACACCGAGCGGCTCGCCGAACTCGCGCCCGCCGGGTTCACCCTTGCCACCGACATCGCCGAGTGGCTGGTCCGCCAGGGCGTGCCGTTCCGCGTCGCGCACGAGGCGTCGGGGGAGTGCGTGCGCACGGCCGAAGCCCGCGGGGCCGGGCTCGACGAGCTCACCGACGAGGAGCTCACCGCCGCGCACCCCGCGCTCACCCCGCAGGTGCGGGAGGTGCTGACCGTTCCCGGCTCCATCGCCTCCCGCGACGCCCACGGCGGCACCGCGCCCGACCGGGTGCGCGAGCAGCGGGACCGCGTGTTCACCGCGATCGAGGCGCATCGCGCCTGGCTGGCGGCGTGAGGACCGTTCACGTCCGGTCGGTACTGTTCCGCTCGTGAGCCACCAGTTGACGCGAGCGGAACTCGCCCACGACCCCCTCCGGGTGGCCCGCAGCCTGCTCGGCTGCGAGCTGCGGTCCAGCCACCCGGAGGGCGACGTGCGGGTGCGGCTCGTCGAAGTCGAGGCCTACCGCGGCGGTGACGACCCGGCCTCGCACTGCTACCGCGGCAAGACGCAGCGCAACGCGGTGATGTTCGGCCCGGCCGGGCACCTCTACGTCTACTTCGTCTACGGGCTGCACTTCTGCATCAACGTCGTGTGCACCGAGGACGGCGTGCCCGGCGCGGTGCTGCTGCGCGCGGCCGAGGTCCTCGACGGCACCGAGCTGGCCCGCAGCCGCCGCCCCGCGGTGCGCAAGGACGTCCAGCTCGCCAGCGGCCCCGCCCGGCTGGCGGGCGTCCTCGGCATCACCCGCGAGCACAACGGCATCGACCTCACCGACCCGGACTCGCCGATCCGGCTGCTCGACGGCCCCGCCGTCGACGAGGACGACGTGCGCACCGGGCCGCGCGTCGGCGTCGCCACCGCGGTGGACCTGCCCTGGCGGTCCTGGATCGACGGCTCCCCGGCGGTGAGCCCCTACCGGCGCGGGGGACGTCGGCGCATCCGGGACCAGGCATGAAACCGCTCGTCGGCATGCGACAGACTGGGTCGCGTGAGTGAGCACATCCTTGACGAGCTGTCCTGGCGCGGCCTGATCGCGCAATCCACCGACCTCGACGCGCTGCGTTCGGACCTGGATTCCGGGCCGCTCACTCTCTACGCGGGCTTCGACCCCACCGCACCCAGCCTGCACGCCGGCCACCTGATCCCGCTGCTGACGCTGCGCCGCTTCCAGCTCGCCGGGCACCGCCCGGTGGTGCTCTCCGGCGGCGCGACCGGCCTGATCGGTGACCCGCGGGACGTCGGGGAGCGCAACCTGCACGACGAGGACACGGTCCGGGCGTGGACCGAGCGGATCGGCCACCAGCTGGCGAAGTTCGTCGACTTCGACGGGACCTCGACCGGCGCGCTGGTC
This sequence comes from Saccharopolyspora sp. 7B, assembly GCF_020177435.1. Lineage (NCBI taxonomy): Bacteria > Bacillati > Actinomycetota > Actinomycetes > Pseudonocardiales > Pseudonocardiaceae > Saccharopolyspora > Saccharopolyspora sp. 7B. Next base: position 78,471 of record NZ_JAIUKC010000053.1, read on the forward strand.
GCCGACAACTCGGACTGGACGGCGCAGCTGCCGGTCACCCAGTTCCTCCGCGACGTAGGCAAGCACTTCTCGATCAACACGATGCTCGCGCGGGAGACGGTGAAGCGCCGCCTGGAGGGCGACGGCCTGTCCTACACCGAGTTCAGCTACATGTTGCTGCAGGCCAACGACTACGTGCAGCTCTACCGCAGGCACGGCACCCGGTTGCAGCTCGGCGGCTCCGACCAGTGGGGCAACATCGTCGCCGGCGTGGACCTGCTGCGCCGCCAGGAGAACACCACCGCCCACGCGCTGACCCTGCCGCTGGTCACCGACGCGGAGGGGCGGAAGTTCGGCAAGTCCACCGGCGGCGGCAACGTGTGGCTCGATCCGGAGCTGACCTCGCCGTACGCCTGGTACCAGTACTTCGTGAACTCCGCGGACGCGGACGTCGCCAAATACCTGCGCCTGTTCACCTTCCTCGACCGCGAGGAGATCGAGGAGCTGGAGCGCACCACCGCCGAACGCCCGCAGCAGCGCGCCGGCCAGCGCAGGCTCGCCGAGGAGCTGACGACCCTGGTGCACGGTGCCGACCAGACCCGCCAGGTGATCGCCGCCAGCCAGGCGCTGTTCGGCCGCGGGGACTTCGCGGAGCTGGACGAGGCGACGCTGGACGCGGTCATGGCCGAGGTCCCCACCGGCGAAGTGCGCCTGTCCGACGAGCCCACCATCGTCGACCTGCTGGTCGAGGCGGGTCTCGCGCAGGGCCGCGGCGCCGCGCGGCGCACCGTCAACGAGGGCGGCGCCTACGTCAACAACACCAAAATCGCTGATGAGACGTGGTCTCCGTCGAAGGACGACCTGCTGCACGGCCACTGGGCGGTCATCCGACGTGGCAAGCGTCACACTGCGGGGATCAAGGTGCTGTACTAGCCTGTTCGTAGGGCCGGAAACGGCGGGTGACCTGCGGGTTTGCCTCGTTCCGGTCCTACTGCGGGCTGACTTGACTTTAGGTCGGCCGACGCGTAAATTACTTCAAGTCAGCGCGGAACGGGCCGAGAAAATCGGACCGGGCGCGACAGCGGGGCCACGAACCAAGCTCCCAACTGGTGTTGGTAGAGTGGGTGGAACCGAAGTGGAAAACTCTAAAAGCAGGCCGGAACTTGGCTGGGCAGGCGCGGGAAACCGCGGAAACGCGAAAGCGACCCCCCCTGAAACGGCCGGAAATCGGGCCTGCTAGAGTTTGGAACATCGC